>JAFVXL010000085.1 GCA_017501145.1 Clostridia bacterium
CACCCCACCGAAATCGAACCCTTTGGCGGTGCGGCAACCTGCCTTGGCGGCGCAATTCGCGATCCGCTTAGCGGCAGAACGTACGTTTATCAAGCAATGCGTATAACGGGCGCGGATTTCCCTGCAGCTCGTCCTACGCTTAAGGGTAAATTGCCTCAGCAGGTTATTTCCAAAAAGGCGCTTAGCGGCTTTTCGTCGTACGGCAACCAGATAGGTCTTGCTACCGGCACGGTTGCAGAAAAGTTTGACGAGGGCTACCGAGCTAAGCGTTTGGAGACAGGATACGTTATTGGTGGCAACAAGAAAGAAAACGTTATAAGGTGCGCGCCTAAAGGCGGAGATATTGTCGTTATGGTAGGCGGCGATACCGGCCGCGACGGTTGCGGCGGCGCGACGGGCAGCAGCAAGTCGCACACCGAAACCTCAGCCGAAACGTGCGGCGCTGAGGTTCAAAAGGGTAATCCGCCCGAAGAACGCAAGCTTCAAAGGCTTTTTAGAAATCCCGAGGCGAGCAAGCTTATAATAAAGTGTAACGACTTTGGCGCAGGCGGCGTTTGCGTAGCAATCGGCGAGCTTAGCGCAGGTCTTGATATTTACTTAGATAGAGTTAATAAAAAATATGAGGGTCTTACTGCAACTGAGCTTGCAATCAGCGAGTCACAAGAGCGTATGGCAGTCGTAGTAAAGGAGCAAGACGCAGACAAGTTTATTGCGCTTGCCGAAAAGGAAAATCTTAAGTCGGTTAAAGTAGCGACGGTTACCGACAGCGGCAGACTTCGTATGTTCTACCGTGACGAAACAATCGTTGACGTATCGCGTGAGTTCCTTGACACTAACGGCGTTAAGCAGCAAATCGACGTAGAAATTACCGATACGCTTGCAAACGGCTACTTTGACCAATTTGCTGCTAAGGCAAACGAGCAGCTGAAGGATAACGCAAGGCAAGCCGTTCTTGACGCGCTCAAGCTTCCCGGAGTATGCTCGCAAAAGGGCATGGGAGAGAACTTTGACAGTACCATAGGTTCGGCAACCGTGCTTATGCCGTTTGGTGGCAAGCATCAGCTTACGCCTTCTATGATTATGGCAAGCAAGCCGCCGGTTAGCGGCGTAACGCATACCGTAACCTGCTCGTCGTTTGCGCTGTACCCAGAGCTTAACAAGGTTTCGCCGTTTGTGGGCGCGGCTCATTCAGTTGTGGGCGCAGTAGCTAAGCTTGTTGCGTCGGGCGTAAAATACGATAGCATTAGACTTACGCTTCAAGAGTTTTTCAAAAAGCTTGGCAAGGATGCTAAGCGTTGGGGCGAGCCGCTTTCTGCTTTGCTTGGCGCGTTTGAGGCGCAAATGGGGCTTAAGGTAGCGGCAATCGGAGGCAAGGACTCTATGAGCGGTAGCTTCGAAAGTCTTGACGTTCCGCCTACGCTTATTGCGTTTGCAATGGGTATAAGCGACGACAAAACGCTTATCCACAACACCTTTGACACCAACGGATATATATATGAGTTTGAAATTACGCGCAAGGACAGCGGAATGCCCGACTTTAGTAAGACGCTTAGTACCTTTACTAAGGTAGAAGAGCTAATTGCAAAAGGCAAGATATCTTCTGCTGCTGTTGTTGAAGAGGGCGGCAGAGTATGCGCGATAATCAAGTCTATTCTTGGTTCGGGCAAGGGCGTAGAGATAGATTTGACAGGCGACGATTTTGCTCCACGCTACGGCAACATTATTTTGGTAGCAAAGGACAAGCTCGAGTGCGGCAAGCTTATCGGTCAGGTAAGGGACGGCGACGTTGTTATCGGCGGAACTAAATTTAGCTACGACGAGCTCAAGAACGCTTACGAAAAGCCGTTAGAGAGCTTTTATCCCACGACAGCGCCTGCAAGCGGAGAAATTATTGTTTCATCAGTAAGCGGCGGTAGCTACAAGGCGGCAACGTCAATTGCTAAGCCGAGAGTGTTTATACCCGCCTTCCCCGGCACAAACTGCGAGCTTGATACTGCAAGAGTGTTCGATAGAGCAGGCGCGGCTACAGAGATTTTTGTTATCAAAAACCAAAAGCCGTCCGATATCGCTGAGTCGATAGAAGAAATTGTAAAGCGTATTAATAATTCACAAATTATTGCCTTCCCCGGCGGCTTCTCGGCAGGTGACGAGCCGGACGGTAGCGGTAAATTTATCGCAACGCTATTCAAAAACCCCAGCGTTGCTGAGGCTGTAGAAAATATGCTATATAAGCGTGACGGACTTATGCTTGGTATTTGCAACGGCTTCCAAGCGCTTATCAAGCTTGGCTTGTTGCCTTACGGTAAAATAGCAAAGCAAAGCGCAGATTCTCCCACGCTTACGTACAACAATATTGCTCGCCATATAAGCACCATTTGTCAGATAAGAGTAGGCAGCACTTGCTCTCCGTGGCTTAGCGGAGTTAAGGTAGGCGAAATTTACAACGTACCCGTAAGCCATGGCGAAGGTAAGTTTACGACCACTAAGGAGCATTTTGAGCGTATGCTAAAGAGTGGACAGATTTTCTCGCAGTACGCAGACCTTGACGGCAACGTTACTATGCAGTCGCCTTTTAACCCCAACGGCTCGTATTATGGAGTAGAGGGTATTATCTCGCCCGACGGCAGAATCATCGGTAAGATGGGACACGCCGAGCGTATAGGCGAGGGACTGTACAAAAACATCCCCGGCGAGTTCGATATGAAGATTTTCGAATCGGGTATAAAGTATTACAAATAAATAACCAACCAAAAAAACAGTTGTCTGCAAATTGTAGGCAATTGTTTTTTTTGTCCTTTTCTACTTTAAGCTATGGCACGGAGAACGCCAACGCGCAAAAAGCTTATAATTTTGTCAAAAATTAGCGAATAGCCAGCAAAAAGTTTTAGATTTTTGTATAGATATGATATAATGCTACTTAAGGAGAGAAGAGATATGTTTTCGACTAAGCACATTATTATTTTGGTTGTGAGCGCGGCTTTGATAGTCGGGCTCGTAATGCTTACGCACAAATGGGATTTTAGGAAGCAATGCAAGGCAATGCTCTTAGTAGGAATTTTGTCGGAGCTTGTCAAGGTTTTTTATTACATTATTCGCAACGAAGCCGAGTACGGCGGAATTTTGCCCAAGTCGGACTTACCGTTTCACTTGTGTTCTATCCAAATTCTTTTCGTTATCTATTTGCTGTTTGCAAAGAACGAGAAGATAAAAAGGGCAATAGTAAGCTTTATGCTACCCAGTTGTCTTATAGGCGGCTTAGCAGCAATTCTTATTCCTACGTCAACCGCCCTTAATAGCTGGGTAATAACGATTCAGTACTTTATTTATCATATAGCTATTATGGTGCTTGCGATAAACCTTATCGTAAGCAAAGAAAAGAAGTTTACGATAACCGACTACAAGTATTGTCTTATCTTCTTGCTTGTGTTGATGTTTGCGTCTATTTATATAAATTCTATTTTGTACGACGGAACTCAAACGGTAAACTTTATGTATGTGGTTGGACCGCCGCAAGAGGGCTTGCCTATTCTTAACAAGGACCACGGCTGGTTTGTTTACATAGTGCATTACGCGACGGTTATTCTTACGTGCGTTACGCTTTGTTATCTTAAGCCCATTATCGAATATTTTAAGGAGCTCAAAGGCAAAAAAAGTAAGATAGATAAGGGGCAGGATCAAGAGCAAATAGAACAAGGGCAATAAAATATAAAACAAATAAAAATATCCTTAAGCTGATAAGCTTAAGGATATTTTTTACATAAGCTTGCCGAGCAAGGACAAAAAGTCGCCCATTTGAGATTCGTCAAGCTTGCTGATATATTCGTTTAGCTTGGATAAACCGCTTTTGGTAGTGCCGTCCTCTACTTGCTTGGTGTAAGGGTTATAGTGCTTTATGCCCTTGGCGGCAAGGTCGTTCATTATAGCCGTTACCACGCTTTTGTGATGCGCCACCATGCTGCGATACTTGTTTTGGAGTCTAAGCGCTTGCTTGTTTGAGTCTGACATAGAGGCAATCGTGCCGCGTACGCTAACGCCGTTTGCCTTGCCGATAAGAATTTTGCGAATAAGCTCGTCAATTTCCTCTTGGCTAAACAGCTCAAACTGTTCGCGAGAGCATTTGACTACGGTTATACCAAGGTCAGAGGCAAGCGACGGGACTAGCTCGAACATCTTTAGCTGGCTATAATAGTAGTTGCGTACGCTGTTTACTGAGCGAGATGAGCTCTCAGCCATTTGCGCAAACGCGCTTTTTAGTCCTTTTCCGCTCTCTATTGCCTTATTGACAAGCACAAAAAGCTCTTTTGTTTGGTTTATTGTCCAGTTATTTTCCATAAAAATCCTCCTTGTAGACAATATAATACTAACCGTATTTTTGTAGTTTATACATAACTGAGTAAATTAACGCATAAAAATACAAGTATGGATATAAAAATAATTTTGCTAACCGATTATGAGAGCGTTTTTCTTATTAACGATAGGCTGTTTGACGGAGAAAGCTTTTTTTCTACCGAAAACACGGTTACCTACGTTACCGTTTTGCCGCTTAACGCGGTTTATTTGCCTTATACCGTTAAGCTCGTGGGCAGCATTGTGGTTAGCAATCAGTCGTTAGCGCTTTCGTGCAAGATTGACGAAAATGAATACGCGCTTCGTCTTGGTAGCCGTCAGCACGTATATTCTCCTTCGCACATAAGCCTAATGGGCGACATTTGTATCAAATTCTTTTATCTTATCAAGGGCAAGCACTTTGGTTTGGCTAGCGAGCTTATGAGCGATTCGCTTAAAGCTGGGCTTGGAGAGAGTGAGCTAATTGCTTTTTTTGAAGGGTTTTCGCATATGATAAACAGCAAAGGAAAATACTACGCCGTTGATAAGCAAGGAGTGGGACATATTTGTACCTTTTGCGTAAGCGACGGCAAAATTGACGACGTTTCTATCGAATAATTGGTTAAACGGTCGCAAATACTATTTATCAGAAGGGGGTAGTGTATGAGCAAAAAATACAAAGCCAAAGCCGTAAAAAAAGCGGCTATGATTCACGGTTCAATCAAGCTGAAAAATGGCGAGCCTTTTTACAACTCTGCGCAGCTTGAGGCGGGCGAGCTTTATGAAGGAGTAACTGACAAAACGTCGGTCAGCTCGCAGTGTGAATACCGTATGATAACTAAGTCGGACGATACCGTAAATACTCAAGGATCTTAAGGTATGTAACAAGCTTAGCTTAGTGTGCATATATACGCTATATGATTAATGAGAATTTTAACAAGCTAAGCGAAACGTATTTGTTTTCGCAGGTGAGTAGAATTATTAGAGGGCGCAGCGACGTTATTAATCTTAGCGTAGGTGATGCGCGCTTGCCTTTGCCACAGGTCATAGCTGATGCGGGAGCTAAGGCGGCAAGCGAGCTTAGTCAATCCAAAACGTTTAGGGGATATCCACCCGAAAGCGGCTACGATTTTTTTAAGCAAGCGGTGCAAGACTATTATATGCGAAAAGGCGTAGCTTTACAAAAAAAACGAAATTTTTGTAAGCGACGGTATAAAAAGCGATATGGCAACCTTTTTGCGTGTTTTTGGCAAGGTAAGCGTGCTTTTGCCGTCGCCCTGCTATCCTGCGTACGTGGACGCTAACGTCTTACATGGCAATGAGATTTCTTATTATACTGATTTTCCACCTCCGCAAAGAGCAGACGTTATAATTATTTGTTCGCCGTCTAATCCTACCGGCAAGTCGCTTAGTATAGCTGAGCTTAGCAAATGGGTGGACTATGCCAAAAAGACCGAAAGCATAATTCTTTATGACAGCGCGTACGAGGCGTTCGTTAGTTCCGACGCGCCCACGAGCGTATATTGTATAGACGGAGCGAGGGACTGTGCTGTGGAATTTTGCTCTCTTTCTAAGACGGCAGGGTTTACGGGCGTTAGATGCGGGTATACCGTAGTCCCTAACGAGTGTGGCTTAAATAAGGTTTATGCTCGGCTAAAAAGCTGCTTATCTAACGGCGTTTCTTACGTTACTCAAGCAATGGGAGCTTGCGCGCTAACTAATGGGTACGAGGCTATTGTTGCTAACATAAACTATTACCGTCGAAATGCCGCCATTATGCTTGAAGCGTTGGGCGATGTGGAGTGTAGCGGTGGTGTGGATTCGCCTTATATATGGCTTAGGTGCGGTGATTCATGGAAAGAATTTCATAAGCTGCTTGATGTCTATGGCTTGGGGGTAACCCCTGGGGTAGGATTTGGACAAAGCGGCTCGAAGTACGTCAGAATAAACGCTTTTTGTTATTATGACGAGGCAATCGAGGCGGCAAAAAGGTTAAAACGGTACGTCTTTTATAGATAAATGTAAAACGCTCCAAAAAAATCCGAAAAATTTTTTCAAAAAGCTATTGACTTTTGTGATAGAGTGTGATATACTACAATTGTAAAACAAGCCTGCGGTGTGCGTGATGCAAGTTATGGAACCACAGAACAAAAAAGGGATTGCGTGTATTTGCAAGGATGTCGGGCCCCAGAAATTTTCCTGAAAATCTTACTTCGGGAAGCAGGGGATGGCAGTATCTGCGATCAGCTTGCCCACCTGCTGAAAAGCGGGTTCATTATGCCTCTCACGGCACAGGCGGGTTATTTCGAAATCTTGTCGCTCACTTTTTGTGAGCGATTTCTTTTGAAATGATATAAAAAAAGCCTAGGTTAAAGCCTAGGCTTATTGGTTGATTAAGTTATTTGGTCGCCTTTATTAATCCTGCTTTAGCTTTTCGGCAAGGCGCATTTTTGATACTGTAGGCAAGAGCAATAAGCACAAGAAGTAGTTTACCGCTATTATTATAAGCTGTGGGGAACGAATCGTAGCTAGGTATGTCCAAAAATTCATGGTTGCGCCGTAGTTGTAATACGTATACAGCGAGTACGAGCCTATGCCCATTGTGCAAACGATTAGAGATATTGTCATACCTATAGCCAGCTTTAGCCAAGCAGGGCCTTTCTTAACGAGCTTAAAGATCAAAGCAGGAGCAAGCGGGAATAACGCATTTGATAGTGAAGTAAGAGGATTTATTGCGCCGCCTACCATAATGGTAAGCTGTCCTATCGTATCGCCGATGAGCGCGGTAAGCACTCCGCCCACGGGGCCAAGCACTATACCCGAAATTATCCAAGGTATATAAACGAAGGATAATTTCATATTTGGGATAATAACTATTGACGAAAGCGTGTTGCCAAGCATTTTGAATATTACGCTGAGCGCAACAAAGGTGGCGGTATATGTAAGGTATTTGGTCGTTCGCTTGGAGCTACTGCTTTGCTCCTTGACGATATTGAGACAAATAAGCAATATAGCCATCGTGGCGGTAGTCGCGATATATATCAAATTAGTTAGCTTGTTACTTTCGTTAATAGTTAAGGCAAAGCGTAAAATAATAATCAGCGCAATTCCACCTGTCAATATATCCAAAATCAGCTTAATGACCTTAATATTGTCCTTGACTGCGATTATTGCAATAACTGCAAGCGCGATAGCCAGCACGATAACGATAAGCATAATTGCGACAGCATTATCACGAAGCAAAATGCAGCCTACTGCCGCTAAAGAAACAAAAATCAGCGCAAATATGACCAAAATTACGGACCTTTTGCGCTGCTTGCAAGCTTTGTTAGGAGTTGCAATTTCCTGTTGAGAATTACTCAATGTTGGGCCCTCCGTAGGATTAAATTGTAAGCTTATTATACCACTTGTATAGCCTAAAAGCAAGTATTAAGTGTTTCTTTTTTCTTTTTTGTTAAAAAAATATTCCATTTTGAGCATACCGAACAAAAAGCATCCAAGCGCCATAAACGCTGTGCCGCAAGCTCCGCAAATAGCAATTTTGAAGAATATGGGCAATTTGATTATATCGTACAGCCAGCGCATTAAGAAATGCGTGGGGACTATTAAGGCGAAAATTTTAACAAGCGTTAGCAAGAAATTAAGGCGAAATTTTATCTTTTTTCGCATAGCGATTACGTTGAGTGTAGAAGATAGCATAAAGCTTATTCCCATTCCGACGGCAAGCAATTCGACGGTAAAGTTTTTGCCAAGCAAAAAGATGAACGCAAATAGCACTGCTGATCCTATTATGTAATAGATAAGCCCCTTTAGCTCGAGCTCGAGCGAATTCATCATAGAAGACGTTATGTTTTCGATAGCGATAGGAATCATAAGCCACGCTGAGAAGGAGAGAAAATTGCCTGAGTCAATGTTGCCGTATAAAAAGGCTCCTATTTCTTTGCCTATTGCCGAGAAGATTGGAACAAAAACACCTCCTACGACTATCGCTACGGAGATTGTGCGTTCTATCTGCATTTTTACGCTATTTTCGTTTTTGGTAGCGACTGCGCGCGAAAGGGTGGGGATCATTACGAAGGCTATCGATCCTACGAAGGTAAGCGGCACGTATAGAAGCGGTAACGCCATACCTGCACTATAACCGTATTGGTACATTGCTTGCTCAGACGAAGCACCGTATCTCATCAATATATATGGCACGGCTATTGACGTTAGCGCCGCAATTACGCTGCTTGCTGCGCGGCTAAAAGTTATTGGAGCAGAGCTTTTTAGCAAGGGTTTGATTTCGCTAAGTGGGTTAGTAAGCTTTCCTCCCTGCTTAAAGTATACCGCCATACATGCAAGCGCGCTAATAAGACACGCGATCGTCATAGAAAGCGCGGTAGAGAGCATTTTGTCAAAGCCTAGCACGAACAATATTATACATACCGATATTCGCGCGATTTGCTCGATAAGCTCAAGAACGCTTACAGCCGTGTATTTTTGTCTACCCCAAAGATTTCCTCTAAACGACGAATAGATAGACGAAAACAGTAGCGCAGGCAGCATATACAACGCAAGAGTCATGCTTATCGGGCTAGCGAAGGCGTTAGCAATGACGTCTTTTAGCAAAAAAACCGTCGCAATAAGAAGAGTAGACGTAACGATGCTTATAATGAGCGAAGCGGTGGATATGGAGTATTCTTCGCACAGCGCATTTTCCGCTCTGCATTTTGCCGTTCGCTTACTTACTACGAGAGGCAAGCCGCTTGTAATCGCTGTGAGAAGCACCATGAAAAATGAAAACGCGACTTGGTATATGCCTATTTCTGTTGCGCCAAGCTCGTTAGATAAATAAATTTTGAACAAAAACCCGAGGATGCGCTCGATAAAGGTAAAAGCTGAGAGAGTAAAGATGGACTTAACTATTTTTTTCATGTTATAAATTATGTCGTGAGTCAATGTTTAATGATAAATTACCTAAGCGGAAAAATTGACAGTTTAGATGACAACGGAGCATATAAGCGCAAATACGTTTGATTTTTTTGTTGTAATCTCTTGACATGTTTGTATAATTTATAGTATAATATTTATACTTGCATGCTGTTGTATTGTTTTTTTTGCAAAACTGTAAGTTTTTGTTAAAAAACAAGCGACTAATACTTATAAGGAGAAGATTATGAAAAGAAGGACTTTAGTAAGCATAGTTTGTGTTATTGCGGCGCTTTGCTTTGGGACTTTTTTCGTTGGTTGCAATAAGCACACGCATACGTTTAGTAGCGAGTGGTCGTCTAATGCTGAGTACCATTGGCATGCGGCAACCTGCGAGCACACCGAAGAAAAGTCGGATTACGCAAAGCATACTTTTAGAGCAAGCGGAGTTTGTATCTACTGCGATTACGTCAGAGAAGAAGGCGGTAATGGCGGTAGCGGTAATGGCGGTAGCGGCAATGGCGGCGGACAAAGCTCGGTAGAATTCACCACCGAACCAAGCAAAATTGTAGCTCTTCCCACTAACGTGGACGTTATTTATGAGAATATGATGTTATCTAAAATAGCGGGTGGCTCGTATATGTTGGTTGGTGTCGAAGGAACTTTGGCAAACGCAACAGAAATAACTGTTCCCGAACAAGCCTTGGGCGCAGATATTACGGTAATTGCAGACCAAGCTTTTAGCGGCAACACCAGATTGGTAAAGATAACGCTTTCGGATAAGATTACTCATATCGGAAATCAAGCGTTCTATAACTGCTCGGCACTTGAGGAGGTTGTTCTTGGCACTGGCTTGAGAACAATTGATAATTATGCGTTCAACTCTTGCCCCAACCTTAAGACCATCAACTTCCCCGAGGGATTGGTTTCTATCGGTGAGGCTGCTTTCGTTGCATGTACATCCATCGAGACAATTGTTTTGCCGACAACTCTCAAAAATATCAGTCAGACAGCATTTGCTCAATGCGAAGCGCTTACATCTATCAGCATCCCTGACTCGCTTGAGACCATTGGCAACTTTGTATTCTATATGTGCGGAGAGCTTACCGAAGTCGTGCTTCCGGCAGACTTGATCGAGATGGGATACTGCATATTTGCAGAATGCCCCAAGCTCGAAAGCGTTACTATGCCGTATATTGGCTTCGACCACTATGACAGCTATTTCTTGGGATTCCAATTTGACCTTGATTTGTCTAACAATTTGGCAAACCCCGCGGTAAGCAACTCTGCTATTCCTGCGTCGCTTAAGACGGTAACCTTGACAAACTGCTATCAGCTTGCAGACGGCGCGTTTGCCGGCTGCAGCAATATTGAAACGATCAACTTGCCCGATAATTTGGTATACGTAGGCGAAAATGCGTTCGACGGATGCGCTGCTAGCGTATTTACCGAAAGCAATAACGGTAAGTATGTAGGTAGCGAAACAAATCCGTACCTCGTATTTGCAAGCGTTATCGACAAGACGGCCACTACGTTGGAAATCAATCAAGCAACCAAGTGCGTTGCGGGCGGATCTGTTGCAAACTGCGAAAATCTCACTACGGTACGTATTTATGATGATGTAACGTCGGTAGGAATTAACGCTTTTGCAGGAGTTCCAACGAGAATATTTACAAGAACTGGTAACACCTATTATTTGGGAACTCCCACTAACAGCCAACACGTTTTGATAAAGGTTCAGGGTAACCCTGCGAGCTATACGTTTACGGATAGCGTTAAGGTAGTAGCGGGCGGCGCGTTCAAAAACAGCAGCGCGCTTACGAGCATCACAATTCCTAACGGCATAACCACCGTTGGCGGAGAGGCGTTTTATAATTGCGTAGCTCTTACGAGCGTAACCATAGCAGACAGCGTTGCTGTAATTGGCGAAGATGCGTTCTATGGCTGTAAGACCGTCAGCACCTTGACTGCTCCTGCATACGCGACGCTTGAGCTTGCCGAATCTACCGCTACATTTAGAACGGTAAACCTTACGAGCGGCACCTTCGTACCGGCGTATTCGTTCCATACGGCATCTGCGCTTACAAGCGTTACTCTTGCCGATTCTATTACCAAAATTGCAGAATATGCTTTCTATCAATGCACGTTGCTTACAGAAATCGATTTGCCTTCTAACCTTGTTGCGATAGGTGATAGAGCGTTTACGGGTAATGTGTCGTTAACTACCATCGAATTGCCCACTACGCTCAAAACGATAGGAGCATATGCCTTTAGCGGTTGTCAATCTCTTGGTGGCGCGCTTATTCTTCCGGACAGTGTAGAGAGCATTGGCGAAAGAGCGTTTGACCAAATTGCCATAACTCAGCTTTATATGGGTAGCGGCATAAGGGCGCTTGGACAGTACGCGCTTGGTTATATGTGGTTCCTTGCAGATGTAACCGTATCGCCCGAAAATCCCAACTATTATAGCGTAAACAACTGCCTTATCGAGGTTGGCACGGGCTATCTCGTGATCGGCGGTGAAACGGCTGACGTACCTACCGACGGTAGCGTAATAGCATTTGGCGACCTTGCGTTCTACGGAAGAAGTCAACTTGCTAACATAACGATTAGCGAACATGTAACGTATATCGGATACGGCTGTTTTGCGGGCTGCGTAGATCTTTTTGATATCCATTATCAAGGCACTCGCCAGCAGTGGAACGCAATTACCTTCGCTGACCTTTGGGACTATATTGGTAGAGTAGGTACATACAAGGTATATTTCTCGGACGGCACGTTTATTGAGACGGAAATCGAGACCTAAAATCAAAGAAAAATAACATTTATTGACAAACGAGAGCGCGGTGACTTTTGCCGAGGCTCTCGTTTTTTTGTTATTCATCTTTTGTTAGCCGATAAACAAACCGCGAAAAATTTTTGATAAAAGGATGTAAGATTGTATGTAATTAGTTATGGGATTTACAAAAAATTGCACTGCTAAAAAATGTGAAAATTTACTTATGATATTGTTGTGTAATTGTGATAAAAAAAATAAAATTATACAACAAAGTGCTTGACATTATATAATTAAAAGTGATAAACTGTGATAAGGTCTATTCTAGACCCATTCTATAATTTTAAGGAGGCAACATGAAATCTAAGAAGTTGTTGATGGCGCTGCTTATGGTCCTCATAGTCGCAATGGGATTGTTTGCAGTAGCTTGTGAGCCAGAAGAAATTCCTCCGCTCACAGAAGGCCCCGAAACCGGCACATATTTCTATGATGCTGATGACGGCGAATACTTGCTCATCTTGAACAGCGGCGAAAGATTCACTTTCATGGTTGCGGGCGAGAATAAATCCGGTACATATGCTCTTGACGAGGCTGGTGTGCTTACTCTTACCTTTAACTATGAAGTAGATGGATCTATCACGGCGCAATACGTTAACGATACAGTAAGATTGACGTATAACAACAAGGCTATGGAATTCAAGCGCAAGGTAGAATACACTGTAACGTTCAATTCCATGGGTGGTAGCAGTATTAGTGAAGTGGCTGTGTTTAACGGACGCGCGATTCAAAAGCCTGCAGATCCGACCAAAGAAGGTTATGTATTTGCAGGATGGTACAAAGAGCAATCTTGTGCTACCCCGTTCGTATTCGGCAGCGAAAAAGTAACGTCTAACGTTACGTTGTATGCTAAGTGGATAGCAATCGAAGTAGGTGTTCTTAACTACACCGTAGACTTTGATCTTGGCTATAGCGAGGCAGATAAAATCCAAAGCGTTCAAACCTTAAACGGAAAGCTTTATGATATAGCAACTCCCGCAAGAAGCGGATATGTCTTTGGAGGATGGTGGATAAGCGACAGCGAGCAACGCGACAAGCTCACGGCTAAATACACCGCAGAAACAGTATTTACACAAGATACGACCTTGTTTGCTGTGTGGAACGAAAGTGCAACGGCAATTATGCCGTCCGTAACCAATAGCGGAATCGCTTGGGACGGTATTTCGGGTATCACCAGCTACTCGGTACAAATTACTAACGAAGCAGGCGAAGTTGTAAAGAGCGAATCTAACCACGGTTCGACTATTTTCAACGTTGACTGGGCAAGCCTTCCTGCAGGCGAGTACTGCGTATCCGTTCAATCGAGCAACGGCAATTACAGCGCTGTAAGATACTACACCAACAAGGCTCTTGATAGAGTATCCTTGTTCTCGGTAGTAGGTAGCGTTCTTACCTATAACGCTGTTGATAACGCAGAAACTTATTATATAACTGTTGAGTGTGGCAACGAAGGCCACGTTCACACTCTTTTGAACAACGGCAAATCGACCTCGTTCGACTTTGCAAACTGCCCGATGGTAGAAGGCGGTATTAAGTTTGTTGTAGTAGCAGAAGCTGACGGCTTTGCTGCATCTACTTCGAGAACTTTCGTTGTTAATAGAGAATTGAATGCTATTGAGGCAATCGTAGTTAACGAAGTAACCGAAGTTATTACTTGGGATCCGGTTGAATTTGCTACCGGATACGTTGTAGCAATTTCCGTTGACGGCGTTGCTCAAGGCATCGAAAACATTGGAAACAAGACGAGCTATTGCTACAAGAAGCTTGCGGGCGATATCGAAATCAACGTATATCCCGTAGCAGAAGGCTATAACTCGCCCGTATATACGTCCGTAGAAATCGCTAAGGAAACCCTTGCTACTCCGACTAACATTATCGTTAACGGCACAGTAGTTACTTGGGATGCAGTAGAGGATGCTACCGGATACAGCCTTATCATCAACGGAACGTCTATTAACGTAGTCGGCAATTCGTACGATCTTACCGCTGAGCTTGCTACTATGGTAGAAGGCGAAGACTTCACCATCAGCGTAATTGCAAGAGGCGACAAAAACTCTCTTGCAAGTGACGTTGTTACTGCAAGAAAGGAAGGTATGTACGGTACGTTGAAGTACCAAGGCAACGTTGTTTCTTGGAGAGCAGTTGCAGGCGCAACTCGCTACGAAGTAAGAGTTAACAACATGGTTGTTGCTGACGATATCGTTGGCGCTAACAGCTGCGAGGTTGAGCTTACTAAGGCAGGATACAACACCATTTCGGTATGCTATTACAACCAATATGATGAAGCATCTGTTGCTGCAACTATTGAAGTATACGCATACACCATTTATCTCAATCCCGAAAACGGCGAAGAAGGCGCAGTTCGTTACTATGCAATTGGTGACAAGATTGACCTTCCGACCTATACCTTGAACGGTTACACCTTTGACGGCTGGTACAACGTTCGTGGCGGCGCTAGCGTAAACGGCGCAGAGTACACCGACGAAGTATTTGTAGATACCGCTAACATTAATCTCTACGCTAACTGGAAGGCTAATAAGTATACCGTAACCTTCGTTTATGGCGATGGCGAAGTAGATGCAGCAGCTCCTGTTAACGCAGAAGTAGTATTCGGCAAGGATTATGATCTTCCGGCTCCTGCTCACGTAGATCCTACCATGGCATTTATCGCATGGACTCCGGAGAAAGACGTTCTCTCTGCTCGTGTAACTGCTGCTGACGGCGAAAGCATCAAGCCGTGGAGCATTTACGAAACCACAGAAGACGAAGACATCAAGCTTTATCCCGTATGGACCAAGGCATTTAGCTTTGCTCTTGAAAACGGCACTTATGCTATAAGCAAGGATGCAAGTGGTATCCACAAGGCAACCGCGCTTACCATCCCGACCAAGTATAAGGATATTGACGTAACGATTATTGCAGACTTCTCGGCTTGCTCTAATCTTGCAGAGCTTAATATTCCTGACACTATCCAAATCATAAACGGCGCTGCGTTCGACGGCTGCTCTAGACTTTCGACCATCAACGTTTATGACAATCCTAACGGTGTTCCCGGACCTTACAGCTCGATTGACGGCGTTCTCGTTATCAACCGTGAAGGCGTTAAGGAAGTAGCGTTTGTTTCGGAATACAACACCGGCAAGTTCGTAATTCCCGATGGAATTACCACTATTACTAACGTATTTGCAGGCACCAGAATTAGCGAAGTTGTAATTCCCGCATCTGTAACTGCAATTCGTAACGGCGCGTTCGAAGGTTGCACTTCGCTCCGCACTGTAACGTTCGAAGACGGCACTGCACCCATCACCATTGATGCAGCTGCATTCAAGGGTTGTACGGCTCTTACCTCGATTACTCTTCCTGCTCGTTTCACTCTTAGCGGTGGCGTAGCTCTTTATCGTGTATTCGAAGGCTGCAACAACCTTTTGAGGGTAACCGTATCTTCGGCTCATACCGAATATAAATCTGTTGACGGCGTTGTTCTTAACAAGGGCGGCGACACGTTGATGTACTACCCGACCGGCAGAACGGGCGCGTATACTATCCCCGCTGGTGTTTATAACATTGGCGATTACGCATTCTGCAGAAACGATTCGCTTACCTCGATCGTAATTCCCGATTCGGTTGTATCCATCGGCAAATACGCGTTCGAGCAATGCGCTGCTCTTACCACCGTTAAGGTTGGCGCAGGCGTACGCACCATCGGTGAACGCGCGTTCTATCGTTGTAAGGCTCTTAAGACTGTAGACTTTAGCACGAACAACGTTCTTACCGATATCAGTGATTTTGCATTTGCATATGCAGAAGAAATTTCTACTTACGGCTCTGAGAACTATACTCTTACCGGCGTAGTTCTTCCGCAAAGCGTAGAAACTATTGGCGACGGCGCATTCTTCTCTCAAGCTGCGGCTATCGTTAATCTTAACATCCCCAACTGTACTACTATCGGTAGAAGAGCATTCTTCTGGAACTACTCTATCGAAACCGCTGACCTTAGAAGCGTAGTTACTCTTAGCGACGGCGCGTTCAGAGAATGTCGTGCGCTTTATTCGGTAACCTTCAGAGACCTTAACTTCTCGTTGACTCAAGAAGAAAAGGAAAACATAACTTACAATGTTCCGTTTACGGGATGTAACAATATCGTAGAAATTATTAATCTCGGAACCGCTAATTACGGTAGCGCGGGTATTGGTTCGGTTTGGTACGTTCGTGGCGCTAACGATCCGAGCAGATTCTTCACTACCGAAGACGGTAAGTTCTTGTATTACACTGACGGAAGCGTAACCAGACTCTTCAAGTATCTTGGCAACGATTCTGAGGTAGTATTGCCCGAAACTCTTGGCGGCGCAGAAAGCTACTCTATCTACAACGGCGCGTTCGCTAACAACGTTAACATTTCTAAGGTTACTATTCCTGCTGCTGTAACTAGCATCGGCAACGGTAGCTCTGGAGAAAGTGGATTTACTTCGTATCCCGCATTCTATGGCTGTGCAGGCTTGGCAGAGGTTTATAACCTTAGCTCACTTAATATTACTGCAGGCTCGACTGACAACGGTTACGTAGCAAACTATGCTGTAGTTGTATATGCAAGCGCAACCGAAGAAAGCCCGTTCGTTGAGCAAAACGGATTCTTCTTTACCGTAACTAGAGATAGCGAAGATGCAATTACTTCGGTAGCTCTTTCTACCTTCGTTGCAACCAGCACCACCGTTGTTCTTCCTGACTACTTTGTAGAAGGAGATCAAAACTATAACTATACTATTACCAAGAACAGCTTTGGTGGTAAGACTATAGAAAATCTTACTATCGGCGCAGGTGTAACCGATATTCCGGCAAGCTTATTTGCTAGCGACGCTAACCTTAAGAGCCTTACTATCAACGGTAACGGCGAAACGGTAATCGGTAATCAAGCGTTCTATCGCTGCACCAGCCTTGAAACCGTTAACCTTACCGGTGTTAAGAAGATTGGCGACAACGCATTCTCTGCTTACACTTACGGCTCGTATTCTTCTAACAGCTATACTCAATACGCAGTACCTGTTAAGGAGCTTGTATTTGACGAGCACCTTGAAATTATCGGATACAACGCATTCTTCGGCTGCACCAGCCTTGAGAGCGTACAGCTTGGCGAAAACGTATCTGAAATTTGGGGTTATGCATTTGCATTTACCGCGCTTAAGGAAGCTGTAATTCCTGCAACCGTTATGAATAACCCTGAGTGGGCGGCTACCTCGGGTGGCACGACCAACCGTCGTGGTATTGGTATCTACGCAGGTATCGCTAATCTTGAATCTATCATTATCGAAGAAGGCGTTACTAAGTTGCCGAACTACTTGTTCTGCGGTACTTATAGCGCACCGTGTAACGTAGAAAGCGTAACTCTTCCGAGTACCTTGGAATCTATCGGTAATGGTGTATTCCAGTACTTTGTAAGACTTTCTACCATTACTATTCCTGAATCTGTAACCAGCATCGGCTCTAGTGCATTTAACGCATGCTACAAGCTTAAGGTTATTGTCAACAATTCTGACCTTGAAATTGTGGAAGGCGCAACCTCTAACGGTGCTATTGCTCAATACGCAATGGTAGTTCTTGGTAAGGGCGTAGAGGTTTCGTTGTCTACTGAAGTAGATGAGGAAGGATTCGAATTCACTACTCTTAACGGTAAGGCATTTCTTACCGGATATTATGGTGATAACGCTGCTATTATTACCCCGTACGACTACAAGGGTGGTACTTACGAAATCGCTCCGTATGCGTTCCTTGACGACTACAGATTCGTAAGCGTAACTCTTGGTAAGGGCGTAACCGCAGTTGGCGCCAAGGCATTCTATCCGCAAACTAAGTCTTCGGACGGTTCGGGTATTGCAAGCATTGACCTTAACGAAGGTCTTATCTCTATCGGAGACAACGCATTCTATAACGCTGCTATTGCAGAAATCGTTATTCCGAGCACTGTAGAAACCATTGGAGCAAGCGCGTTTGCTCAAAACAAGCTTATGACCAAGGCTACTATCCTTAGCGGTGCAGTCGGATCTAGCGCGTTCAGCGGTTGCTTATCGCTTGGCGTTGTAATTATTGGCGAAGGCGTAACCAGCATCGGCTCCAGCGCATTCGGTAGCTGCTCTAAGCTCTACGAAGTGTACGACTTGTCCGAGCACATCGAAGTTGTTAAGGGTGCAACTTCTAACGGTGGTGTGGCTCAATACGCAGAAGCTGTTTACGACAGCCTTGACGCAGAAAGTATGTTCATCGAAATCGAGGGCTTTAAGTTTGCTTATGACGAAGAAGGCGTTCTTGTTCTTTCGGCTTACGTAGGTAGCACAACAAACCTTGTTCTTCCGGTATTTACCGACGAAGAAGGCAACGTTGTAAACTACAAGATTAAGGATAGCTTTATGAACGGCAACACCGCAATTACCTCGGTTACTATTCCTGATGATACCGCATTCGAAGTAGGTAACAGAGCGTTCTACAACTGTAAGAACCTTACTACTATCGTAATCGGCAACAGCGTTAAGACTCTTGCTCAAGGCGCATTCGAAGGATATTCTAGAGGTGCGTCGTATAATAAAGTTACCAGCATTACCCTTGGTTCGAGCATCGAAACCATTGGAGCAAATGCGTTCAAGAACCTTGACCAAGTTTCGGGCGCTCTTATTATTCCGGATAGTGTTAAGACTATCGGTGATTCCGCGTTCTACTATGGTACAGGTTACACCTCTATCGTACTTGGTGCTAGCGTAGAGTCCGTTGGATATCAAGCGTTCAGAAACTGCACGAACGTAACTCAAGTAACCTTCAAGGGTCCCATCGCTTCTCTTGATAGTTCGGCATTCCAAGGAATGACTAACTTTACTAAGAAGGTTGACCTTACTACCGAGTCGTTTGCAGTTTGGGCATCGACTGACTTTAGTAGCCAAAGCACTAATATGATTAGTGAAACCGGTGAATTGTACGTAAACGGTACTAAGATTACCGAAATCACTATTCCTGCTGGCGTAACCCATATCGGTGATTATGCATTTGCAGGTCTTGAAGGTATCACCAAGTTGACCATTGGCGCAGACGTAACCAGCATTGGTACCGGCGCGTTCAACGGACTTGATCTTACCGAAGTTCACGTAGCTAGCCTTGACCAGTGGCTTAACATTGAGTTCGAAAGCTCGAGCTCTAACCCGCTCAGCTCTGGCGCTAAGCTCTACGTAGGTGGCACTCAAGTAACTACCGTTACTGTACCTGCTACCGTAACTGAAATTAAGGCTTACGCATTCTATGGCGTAACCGCTCTTACCGAAGTAACTATCGGCGAAGGCGTAACCAGCATTGGTAGAGATGCATTCTATGGATGCACCGCTCTTACTAAGGTTAACGCAGCTAGCGTTGAGAAGTGGCTCGGTATCGAGTTCGCTAACGCAAGCGCTAACCCGCTCAACAGCGGAGCTAAGCTCTACGTTGGAGCAACTCAAGTAACTAGCGTTATTGTTCCCAACGGTATCACCGAAATTAAGGCTTACGCGTTCTACGGCGCAACCGGTATTACGGCAGTTACTATCAATGGCGCGGTAGTATTCGGAACCGACGCGTTCAACTTCGAATACGAGCTTACCATCAACGTTACTGACCTTGCAGCTTGGGCTGCTACCGACTTTGCTAGCGCAGCGTCTAACCCGATTAGCGAAGCTGATCATTTCGTTGTAAACGGCACTGAAGTAACCGTACTTGAGCTTAACGTATCGAGAATTGGTAACTATGCGTTTGCAGGCTTTGCAGGTCTTACTAAGGTTACCCTTGGCGCTAACGTTACCGCTATTGGCGTAGGTGCATTCGACGGATGTGATGCTCTTGCAGAAATTCACGTTTCGTCTGTTGATGCTTGGCTCGCTATCAATTTCGAAGCAGCAAGCGCTAACCCGCTTCGTAGTGGCGCTAAGCTCTACGTTGGCGGTGAAGAAGTAACGGCTCTTAACATCAACGTTGAGGCTGTTAAGGCTAACGCATTTAATGGCGCTACCTCTATTACCGAAGTAACCTTCGGCGAAAACGTTAAGACTATTGGCGCAGATGCGTTTGTAGGATGCAATGCTATCGCTAAGGTTAACGTAGCATCTATCGAAGCATGGCTTGGTATTGAATTTGCTAACGCTAATGCTAACCCGCTTATCATTGCTCATAAGCTCTATGTGGGCGGCGAAGAAGTAACTGCTCTTAACATCAACGTTGAGGCTATTAAGGCTAATGCATTTAACGGCGCAACCTCTATCACCGAAGTAACTCTTGGCGCTAACGTTAAGACCATCGGTGAAAACGCGTTCGCAGGCTGCACCGCTATCGCTAAGGTTAACGCAGCTTCTATCGAAGCATGGCTTGGTATTGAATTTGCTAACGCAAGCGCTAACCCGCTTAGCGTTGCTCATAAGCTCTATGTAGGCGGCGAGGAAGTAACTGCTGTAGTTGTTCCTGATGCTGTAACTGCAATCAAGGCTTATGCGTTCAATGGCGCTTCATCGCTTACCTACGTAGTAATGCCCAAGACCGTAACCAGCATTGGTTCGTCGGCATTTGCTAACTGTGGCTCTCTTGACACCGTTTACTACATGGGTACGCTCGTTGAGTGGAACGCAATATCGGGTGATAAGGACGTATTTGCTTACGTATGGAACTACTCCGAGACCGAAACTACCGAGAA
The DNA here is from genome assembly GCA_017501145.1 of Clostridia bacterium. Taxonomy (GTDB): domain Bacteria; phylum Bacillota; class Clostridia; order Christensenellales; family Pumilibacteraceae; genus CAG-552. The sequence continues at coordinate 20,760 of JAFVXL010000085.1, forward strand.
GGGTAACTTCTGGCGTTATGTAGAAGGCGTTCCCACTCCGTGGGCTGATTGGGTAACCTTGTTCGAAATCTCATCTACTTGGATTGCTACTTGGACATTTGAAGGATGGGATGCTGACTACGTTCACATGGAACGCTGGACAATGGTTATTACCAAGACAGCTATAACTGTAAGCGTTTTGACTTCGCTTGACGATTGGGGCGAACAATGGCCTGATGCTAGCGCAGCAGTAACCTATACCGCAACTGATATTAAAGAAGACGGAACTGGTGGTTATACCTTTAAGCTTGGTGCTTATGGCGATTGTCATTTGTATCAGCAATCGAGATGGGGTAGAGTAACCAACTACTTCGAATACGGTGACGGTAACGTAGTAAATCCGAGCAAACAAAGATAATTTTCTATTTCCCTTCTCCCGAAAGGGGGAAGGGGATGTGAAATCCTAACAAAAGATAAAAACTAAAAAACCAAAAAAAGATTTTATTGCCTCTTGCCATCGAGCTTTGCTCGGTGGCATTTGGTTTTTTATTTATCTTTTATTTTTTTCTTAATAGAATTTTTTATTTTCAAGCCTTTTACTTATGGACGAGCATACGCTTATCTGCCCCTTTAAGCCATCACCTAGAGTGGAAGGGGCGTCGAGGCTATAGATATAAGAAAGAAGGTTGCTACGCTTGCGTTCGAGGATGACGTAACGAGTTGTTGTGTAAATAGATTGCAAAAAAACAAAGAATAAGAAAAAGAATAGACTTATATTTTCACGTGATCATCAAAAAAGTGATAGGAATTCAATTGAAAAAATGATATAATATAATCACGACAATTATAAGGAGAATTATAATGAGAGACTTTTTTAAGTTATTCATTGCTTTTGCGCTTACGCTCGTGATGGGTTTTTCTGTTCTTAACGTAATTCCCACTTCAACCAAAGCTGAAGAGATTGATGTAAACGATCCGTTTTCGATTCTTGCAAGCCTTGACGAAGTAAAAGGCGCAAATGACGTAAACGAAGAATATCGCCTTGATAAAACTCTTGACGTTGCTTTTGGAAAGGTTTATAAATTTTTGCAGGTTAGTGGCGAATATGATGTTTATGGCAGTGATTTGATTGTGTCGGTAGATAAGGACGGCAACGTGCTTTCGGTAGACGGCGAATATATTAATATTCCTTCGCTTAACGAAAATCTTACGCAAGAAGACGTGCTTAAGGTTGTGGCAAAAAACGTAGGTGAAACCAATATTTACGCAATCGAAAAGCTCATCTATGCGCTTGACGTAGTGCCGCAGCTTGCATATAAGGTGACCGTTGGCGATAAGGTTGACGGAAAGGTTTTGTACGTTTCGGCGGCAAGTGGCAAAATCCTTAAGGGGTTTTATGATAGCGTGAGGGGACTTTCTCCCATTTCGCAAGTTGACGGCCTTGGTAATACAATAGAAATCAACGTTTTCCACGACGAGAATAACGGCGAGTACGTTATGATGGATGCTACCAAGAATTTCTTCTTGTACGATATGCAAAACATGACTTCACCTTCGCTTATTACTAAGGAGCTTTCTATAGCTGACGATGGAAGCGAACAATTTGACCCCATTGCTGTTTCGGCGTGGAACAATATGAACATTATTTACGATTTCTACGCTGATGCAAGCAATCTTGGCGTTTCTATAGTGGGCGCTGACGGAAATAACGACAACGTTAGCGGTAATTGCGAGCCCAATAACGAAGCAATCGTATTTATCTATATTCATTACGGCGAAGATTACGACAACGCATATTGTTCTCCTGATACTGACCGCAAGGTTTCGTATATAGTTATTGGCGACGGCGCAGGTGACTCGTACTATGAGTGGAACGGACAGCAATTTCCCGTTGGCTCACTCAAGGACCCTGCTAACGCTCTCGATATTTTGGGTCACGAATACCAACACGCGGTATGCGCTTACATAACGGACTTTGAGTATGTGGGTGATTCGGGCGCTCTCAACGAAGCGTTTGCCGATATCATGGGCGCGCTTATCGAAGGCAAGACGGGTGACGATTTCTGGGGAATTGGCGAGGACGGCTCTAATATGTTCAACGAGCATTTGCGCTCTATGGACGGCTCTACTCGTAGCCAAAGATATGATAATGCAAACAAGCAAGTTTGCCGTCGTCACCAAGACAATTCTGAACACGACGAAAACTGCGACTATGCAGGCGTTCACTCTAACAGCACCATCATTAGCCACGTTCAGTATAAGATGTCGCAAGCAATGCCTGAGTACTTCACTAACGAGCGTATAGGACACCTTTGGTACTCGACTCTTTGCACGCTTAGTGATAATGCTGATTTTACGGAATTTACTTTGAAATTCATTAAGGCAGCTCAAAATCTTAACTTTAGCCAAGAAGCTATTCAAACAATCAAGGAATGCTTGACTAGCAGCAATCTTCTTACCGACGATATGTACCATACCGTTACATTCTATGATTGGGACGGAACGGAGCTTGGCAGCTATGAGGTTCTTTATGGCGAAACGCTTACTGAGTTCCCCGAAGAGCCCTCTCGTGAGAGTGACAATACTTATTATTATGTCTTCTCGGGTTGGGACATTTATCCCGTCGGCGTAACTCAAGATCTCGTTATTACCGCTACTTATAACGTTTTCTACCGCGAGTACACAGTAACCATTTTGGATATGACTAACGACGTTATTCAAACGACGACTCACCATTTTGGCGACTCTTATACCATTGCTGACCTTGAAGAGCCTGCTTCGCCAGGAGAGTATTGGATATTCGAAGGCTTCTATATGGACAACACGTACACTTATCCTGCGTATGATTTTACTATCAGCGAGGATGTCACCTTGTACGCTTATTGGTCGTATTTGCCCCCTCCGCCTGCTGAAGAGCCGGATGACAGCAAAAATTGCGGAACGGTTGTGTTTGATTCGAGTAACGGTGGCAGCGGTGGTAGTGGACTTATGATTGGGTTCACCTTGCTCGCAGCTGCGGCAACAATCGCTTTTGCTAAGAAAAAGAGCAAAAAACAAGGCTAATTATATTTTGAAATAATAAAAAAAGCAAGACTTAAGAAAAATTCTTTTGTCTTGCTTTTTTTGTTTGGGTTTTTATGTAAAATCTATAAAAGCGTACGTTTTACATTATTCTAAGCAAGGCGCAGCCTATAACGCAGCCTATGAGTGTGGAGATAAGCGCAACTGGCAACGCGTAACGTAGCTTTTTTGTTTTGCTCCTTGATAGATATATGGCGCTTACGTAAAAAACGGTTTCGCTTGAGCCGTATATAACAGACGCGCACCTTCCTATATAGGTATCTGTGCCGTAAGTGGAATAAATATTGTCTAATATACTGAGCGAGCCAGCGCCGCTAAGTGGCCTCAAAAGCAACAATTCGGTTAGTTGCTCAGGGAATCCCAAAAGGCGGCTTATGGGCGAAACAAAGCCCGCTACCGCCTCGCTTACGCCCGTTGCGCGAAACAGCTCTACACACATCATAATTGTCATTAGATACGGGAATACGCTTATCATCAAATCGACGGCAGACCTTGAGCCGTCTATAAAGTACGAGTAGGCGTCCTTCTTTTTTAGAAAGGAAACGACTAATACTATAACGAATAGAATAGGAACAACGTAGGCGGTCATAATTTTCTCTTTTCGTCGGGGAATATTTTGGAAAGTATTTTTACTAGTGCTACGCCTATAACGGTAGAGGCAACCGTAGCGATTATACACGGCAGCAGGAAGTCCGCCGCATTAGCCGAGCCGTGAGCCGCGCGCATACTGATGACGGTAGTAGGTAAAATTTGCAGGCTTGTAGCCGAGATAACGACGAGCATAATTATATTGGAATTAGCCGATTCCATTTCGTCTCCAAGCAAGTTTACGGCGCTAATGCCCATAGGTGTAGCAGCATTGCCCAGTCCTATAAGGTTAGCGGACATATTCATAGAAACGTATTTTTGAGCCTTGTCGCTGCTGCCCTTGAACAAAAAGCGGATAAGCGGCCTAAGTAGCTTAGCAATAACGTCGCTTACGCCTGTTTTTTCGAGCAGAGCAAAAAAGCCAAGCCATACTCCGTATACCGCCACAAGCTCCATAGCGAGCGAGACCGAATTGGTTGCGCCCGTAATAAGTGAGCTAATTGCAAGCGAAGGATCCTTGATTAACGCAGTAATAAGTGATGCGAGCAGCATAATAAGCCAAATTTTGTTCATTTTTACTCCTTTTAGTTATGTGTATGAAAAAAAGTTGCTAAAAAGAATAGACATTTTTTTGAAAATGAGGTATAATTATACGGAAAGTTAATTTTAGTTTAATTAAGGAACGTGATTTTATGGAAAATAAGCAAAAATTCTACATTACTACTCCGCTTTATTATCCGAGTGGAAAAAGGCATTTGGGACACAGCTATACTACCGTTTGCTGCGACGCAATCGCAAGATACAAGCGTCTTATGGGGTATGACGTATTTATGCTTACCGGTACGGACGAGCACGGCCAAAAGATTTATGAGCGCGCTACGGCGGCAGGCAAGCAGCCTAAGCAATTCGTTGACGAGCTTGTAGATAATATCAAAAAGCTTTGGGAGCTTTTGGACATAAAGTATGACAAGTTTATTCGAACAACCGACGATTATCACGTTAAGAGCGTTCAGGATATATTTACTAAGCTTTATGAGCAAGGCGATATATACAAGGCTACCTACAAGGGCAAATATTGCACTCCCTGCGAGTCTTTTTGGACGGCTAGTCAGCTCAAGGACGGCAAATGTCCCGACTGCGGCAGAGAGGTTATTGATGCCGAAGAAGAAAGCTACTTCTTCCGCTTAAGCAAGTATAAAGAGCCTATCAAAAAGCTCCTTACCGAGACTGACTTCCTTGAGCCGAAGTCGAGAGTTAACGAAATGGTCAACAACTTCTTAACCGATCTTAATGACCTTGCAGTTTCGCGAACCTCGGTCAAGTGGGGAATCCCTGTTCCGTTCGACACAAGACACTCCGTTTACGTGTGGATAGATGCGCTTACCAACTATATCAACGCGCTTGGCTACAACAACGGCGAGGCGAATATGGACTATTGGCCGGCTGACCTTCATATGGTGGGCAAAGAAATAGTTAGATTCCACGCAATTATTTGGCCGGCAATTCTTATGGCACTTGGCGTGCCCATGCCCAAGAAGGTGTACGGACACGGCTGGATGCTTTTTGGCGGAGATAAGATGAGTAAATCTAAGGGCAACGTAGCAGACCCGTTTGTTTTGGCGGAGCGCTACGGAGTTGACTCGCTCAGATATTACCTTCTTAGAGAAATTCCGTTTGGCTCGGACGGCGTATATACCGACGAGGCGTTTTTGATGAGAATCAACGCTGACCTTGTCAACGACCTTGGCAACTTGGTTAAGCGTACCGTATCTATGGCTAATCAATACTTTGGCGGCGTGGTTACTAGACCGAGTAATTTTACCGCAACCGACTATATAGATGCGGCTAACGAGCTTTATGTTAAGCTTGATGGCGCAATGAACAAATATTCTTGCTCGGATGCGCTCGAGGGAATTTTCGCTTTCGTGTCGGCTTCTAATAAGTATATTGACCTTAACGCTCCGTGGGCGCTCAACAAGGCGGGCGAAATGCAAAAGCTTAACGAGGTAATTTATAACTTGCTTGAAGGAATTAGGCTTATTTCAGGCGCATTATTGCCGTTTATACCGTTTGGCGCAGAGAAGATTTTTGGGGATATCGGAATTAGCGTTCCGACCTCGCTCAAAGGTGTCAATTTTGGCGATACCGTACAGTTTAAGGTAGGAGAAGGCCAGGTTCTTTATAAGCGACTTGACGTTAAGAAGGAGCTTGACGAGCTTAATGCTCTAGCTAGCGCACCTATGGAAGAAAAGAAGGAGGAAAAGAAGGTGGAACAAAAGGTAGAAACAGTCGAAGAGGTTAAGAAAGAAATTTCGATAGACGAATTCTTTAATACACAGCTTAAGGTTGCCGAGGTTATCGCTTGCGAAAAGGTAGAGAAGGCTGACAAGCTCTTAAAGCTTACCGTCAAGGTGGGCGACGAAACGCGCACAGTTGTTAGCGGTATTGCTAAGAGCTACACGCCCGAGGAAATGGTCGGCAAGCAGGTTGTGCTTGTAGCTAACCTTAAGCCCGCAAAGCTCAGAGGAATAGTGAGCGAGGGTATGGTTCTTTGCGCAACCGATGGCGACAAGGTAGTGCTTGTTTCGCCTGAGAGAAAGGTAGATAGCGGCAGCGAGGTTTGCTAATGATAGACTCGCACGCGCATATCAACGACGATAAATACGACGTACAGCAAATTGCAAGTAGCATGAAGGCGGACGGGCTTAGCAAGATCGTAGTAGTAGGATACGACGTGCCCTCGTCAAAAAAGGCGCTCGAAATAGCTGATATGTACGACGATATTTATTGTGCGGTAGGCGTTCATCCGTCAGATTGCTCTACAATGACCGACGAGCATATAGACGAGCTTTTGAAAATGTGTGATCATCCCAAGACGGTGGCTTACGGTGAAATAGGACTTGACTACTACTACGATCACGTAGATAGACAAACGCAAAGGGAAGCGCTTATACGCCAGCTACACGCAGTAAAGCAAAGTGCACTCCCGGCAGTATTTCACCTAAGAGATGCGTACGAGGATATGGAAAAAATTTTGCGCGCTCACGCGGACTGCTTAAAGGGCGGCGCGGTAATGCACTGCTTTTCGGGCTCTAAGGAAACAGCGTTAAAGTATGTGGATATGGGATTTTATATTTCGTTTTCGGGTACTATAACCTTCAAAAACGCGGTTAAATTTCCCGATATAATCAAGGCTGTGCCGCTTGACCGTATTTTGATAGAGACCGACTGTCCGTATCTTACGCCCGTACCGCATAGAGGCAAGCTCAACTATCCGGCTTACGTAAAGTACCAAGCGGAGAAAATAGCTGAGATTTTGGGTTTAGACGTAAGCGAAGTAGAACGCATTACTGAGCAAAACACGTATGACCTGTTTGCAAAACTAAAGAAATAACGCTACAATTAGCGTAAATCAAAAAATTTAGCGCTTTTTAGCGCGTTTATACTAAGGCTTTGACCTAATATAACTACAAGGAGAATAACAATGGACAAAAAGTTAACACAGTACGCTGAGCTTATAATAAAGCAAGGCGTTAACCTTCAACGTGGCGAGCCGGTTGCAATTTCTGCGCCCATTTTGGCGGCAGATCTCGTTAGAGAGGTAGCAGACCAAGCATATAGAAACGGCGCACCCAAGGTAACAGTATTTTGGACGGACGGGGAGCTCAATAGACTTGCATACGACTATCAAACTGAGGAAACTTTGGCGACTATTCCGCAATGGGTAGTAGATAGCCGTAACTATATCGTAGACACTAAGGCAGTTTATATCAACATTATTTCCGAGCAGCCTGATCTTATGAAGAATATCCCGCCCCAAAAGATTACCGTTGCAGGTAGAGCTACCAGCAAGGCGCTTGAGAGATTTAGAGAGTCCACCGGCTCTAACAACACCCGTTGGTGCATAGTTGCATATCCCAACGTAGACTGGGCTAAAAAGATGTTCCCCGAGCTTAGCGATAAGGCGGCTTTAGAAAAGCAGTGGAAGTATCTTCATAAGACCATTCGTCTTGACAAGGCTGATCCGCTTGAGGCATGGCGCAGACACGCTAACAAGCTTGCTAAGCGCAGCAGATTCCTTAACCGCGCAAAAATCGTTTCGTTCCACTATAAGAACAGCTTGGGAACTGACTTTACAATCGGTATGCCCAAGGGATACGTGTTTACGGGCGCAGTAGAAAAGGGCGGCGGAGGAGTTGACTTTACCGCTAATATGCCTACCGAAGAAGTATTCAGCTCGCCAGACCGTTATACCGCTAACGGAACGCTCGTAGCCTCCAAGCCGCTCGTTCGCGCAGGTGGAATTATGGAGAACTTTACTCTTACCTTCAAGGACGGCAAAATCGTGGATTATACCGCAGAGAAGGGCTACGAAACCCTTAAGGGAATTATCGAAACGGACGAAGGCTCTCACTATCTTGGCGAAATCGCGCTCGTTGGCTACAATTCGCCCATCCAAAACCTTAACGCTTTGTTCTTTAACACCTTGTTTGACGAGAACGCATCTTGCCACTTTGCGATTGGTAGAGCGTTTCCCGGCTGTATCAAAAACGGCGACAAGATGAATAGAGAGCAGCTTGCTAAGGCAGGTCTTAACGATTCGCTTGAGCACGTTGACTTTATGGTAGGAACTCCTGACCTTAGCATCGTAGCTACCACCGAAAAGGGTGAGCAAATCGAAATCTTCAAGGACGGCAACTGGGTTATTTAGTAAAAAAACGTCTAACGTATAAGCAAAATCCGATCATAAGGTCGGATTTTTGCTCTAATGACTAATTTAAGGAAGGTGTTTATGGACAAGTTAACCGTAGAGGCAAAGAGCGTTATGCAAGAGCTTATAGCTAAGGCTAAGCTCGTTAAGGGCGATATAGTCGTAATTGGCTGTTCTACGAGCGAAATTCTCGGCTCAAAGATAGGCACTAATTCCAGTCCCGATACGGCTAAGGCGGTTTTTGAGGCTATGTATGATATAGCTAACCGTCACGGAATATACTTAGCAGTTCAATGCTGCGAGCATCTTAACCGCGCAATCGTAATAGAGCGTGATGCTGCGCCTAATGCTGAGCGCGTTAACGTAATTCCGCAGCCTAAGGCGGGTGGCTCGTTCGCTACACAGGCGTACGCGCATTTTGCTCATCCAATAGTGGTAGAGGAAGTCAAGGCGGATGCAGGCATAGATATCGGTTCTACGCTTATAGGTATGCACCTAAAAAAGGTTGCCGTACCGGTAAGATTACAAAACAATGTTATAGGCGAGGCGACAATAGTGGCAGCTCGAACCCGTCCTAAGTTTATAGGCGGAGTTAGAGCGGTATACGACCAAGAGCTTTTGTAAGGAAAAATTTATAAATGCAGAAAAAAACGGCTTCTGGGTAAGAGCCGTTTTTTTGTTATTCTAAAGTATTATTAAATAAGCTTGGGGTTGGTAAGATGAACTATTCTCGTCCAAGCAGGTAATCAACAGAAACGTCAAAAAGCTCGGCTATTTTAACGAGATTAGCAAGCGTTGGCTCGCTTTCGCCCTTTTCGTATCTAATATACGACGGCTGCTTAATGCCAAGATGCTCAGCTACTAAGCGTTGAGTATATTTCTTTTCTTTGCGTAAAGAATAAATTCTTTGTCTAAATATGTCCATAATTTTGTACGTCCTTATAAAAATTTAACACAAGGCTGTTTTGTGTTGGTTTCTACTTAAGAAAAAGTATCTATAAAAAAGGGCAAGATACTCCTTAAAAAAATTATCAATAGCTAATAAAAGCACCAAAAAATTCAATTATAAGCTGTCCAAGAATTTCACGAGATGATGTTTTTGCTTTGGGGTAAGTTTTTTGGCTGCATCAAGTAGCTCATCTTGTCGATTTTCTATATCAAAAAAATCAACCAAGCTAATACCCAGCGCGTCGCATATCATTTGCAGGTGGTCAACCGAAACTCCCGATTGTCCGAGTTCTATTCTTCGTAAGTGAGTTTGCGATACGTCAGCGATATTAGCAAGCTCATTTTGTGAGTAGCCTTGTTTTTCGCGAAGTTCTCTAATTCGCTTGCCTACGTTCATAAAATTTTCTCCATATTAGGCTTATATAACTAATTTACACTAAATTTACAATAAAATATAGTCTTATTTGCTTGCAATCTTAGTCATATAGTGCTATAATTATATGAACAAATATAGTTATAGTGGATAATTGCCATACAAAAAAGGCAAAAATGTTTACTAAACAATCGAAATTATCGCTAAAAACGAAAAATTTTTTAATTTCATAATGCATATTAGTCAAATAAAGTTTATCACGTATACGAAATTCTTATACGTATATAATAGCAACTTGTAATACGAAGGATATCAAAATAAGGAGAAAAATATGGACGAGAACATTTTGCAGACGATAATCGTTGTGTTTATGCTTTTCTTGTGTTTGCTTTGCTTCTTCGCGGTGGTAGTAATCGTGCGTGATCTCATCGTAGAAAGCATTCGCAGCCGCAAGCAAGACGAGCAAGGACAGCCCCAATCGGCGACGGTACAACCCACCATCGTGGTACAACCGACAGTAACTTCGGTAGCTCCTGCGCCTGTGCAGCCTACGCCCGCGCCTATCCCCGAAGAACCTAAGGTAGAGCCTAAGGCTGAGGTTAAGGAAGATGTTAAAGAAGAGGTTAAAGAAGAGGTTTGCGCTGACGTAGAGAGTGATGACGACAATGAAGTTGCCTTCTCGCGAACCGGACTTACGATCGAAGAAAAGTTTGCCGCGCTCCCAAGCGAGCTTAAGATGCACTTTAACGAGCTTGTGCGTCACGTGCTTAGCAAGGACGGAATCAAGGAAATCAAGCACCCTAATTCGTACGACTACAAGGACGCGTCGTATAAGGTATTGCGTATATCCATTAAGCGTAACGAAATCGTGTGTGACGTGTTCTTTATGGATAGAGAGCTGCTCAGCTACGCCAAAGAAACGGGCGTTAAGGTAAAGCAACCGCCCACAAAGATAAGGGTAGTAGATACCGACACCTTGTCAGTAGCAAAAGACGGCATAGACCGTGTTATTAAGCAAATAGCCGATGATAAGGAACGCAAAAAGGAGCTTGCGCGAGAAAAACGTCGTGAGCGCCGTAGGGCAGCGTCGGCAGCCGAGGTTGAGGTCGAGGAGCAGGTAAACAATGGATAAAGAAGTTAAAGCAGCGTCGGCGGATAGAACGAAAGCGAACAGAGAAAAAAGCTCTGTAAGCAAAGTCGTAAATATAATCTGCATAGTAGTTTGCGTAATACTTCTTCCTATACTTGTTTTTAACTGCGTGCTTATCGTAAAGGGACTAATCAATCCCGACGACGTTCCGCGAATCGGCAAATCCGCGCCGCTAATTGTATTAACAGAGTCTATGGACCCAACAATCAAGGCAGGTGACCTTATCATTTGCAAGCAGGTGGGAGTAGACGAAATTAAGGTTGGGGACGTAATATCGTTTTACGACCCGTCGCCATACGCGAATTCTTCTTCTATCGTGACTCATAGAGTAATAGAGATAGAGGTGGACCCGTGGACAGGCGAAATATTCTTTTGGACGCAAGGCGACAACAACAACAAAGCTGACGGCTTTGCTGTTCCGCAAGACAATCTAGTAGGATTATGGACGGGGACACGCATAGGTCTAATAGGCTATGTAGTAATGTTTATGCAGTCCACTTGGGGACTTATAATTTGTATAGCTTTGCCGATTGCGGCAATCGTAGTATATGAAGTTCTTCGCCGCAAAAAGCAGGATAACGATAAGCAAAAGGATATTGATTCGCTCAAGGCTGAGCTTGCCGCGCTAAAAGCCGAAAGGACCGAAGGTGTCGAACAGGTCGCTGAGCAAGAAAGCTCTGACCAAGCCGACCAAGGCAAGGCTTCTGGTGGTTAGATGCCATTATTACATAATTAGATATTCTTCCCCGCAAAGCCACGTTCGCGGGTGAATATATATTGTCGCGGCTATGCGACTTTTACAAGCAAAAGGGCAGAATGCCCGACGATTTTATTCCCCGATAAGGGGAAGAAACCTATGCCGAAAGGCAAATAAATTAAAGGAGAAAAAATATGAAGAAAAACAAATTCTTAAAGATTGCCTGCGCTATGTTTGCGCTTTGCCTTATTACCACTTGCGTAATTGGCACTACGCTTGCTAAGTACACAACTGGTGGCAATGCAGCTGATAGCGCTCGTATTGCTAAATGGGGCGTAACGCTTGATATTGAAGGCGACGATATGTTCCATAACGAGTATACCGGCACAGGTAGCAACGTAACCGTTAAGTCCAGCGATGAACTTAAGCTTGTTGCTCCCGGAACAAGTGGCTCTGCTACCTTTAGTATTAGTGGAACTCCCGAAGTGGCAGTTCAAATCGATATAGTATTTAACGGAGTAGATATCGTTTTACCTGCAGGAACTTACGCTGATTATACTACCGAAGATCCGGACGATACGTTTACGCTTAATGATGCTTACTATCCCGTTAAATTTAAGCTTGAGCAAACCAACGCGGCTTATGCTGTAGGGGGCGACCCCGTAGTTATGACCGTTATTGAAAACGCTACTCTTGCACAGATCAAAGCGTTCCTTAGCGATTATGAAGGAAATGACGGTTACAGCGGAACACAGTATGCTCCCAACACTAACCTTGGCTCGTCCTTTACGCTTAGCTGGGAATGGGCTTATGGTGAGTATGCTGGAGCAGTAACCAACGAGGATAAGGCTGATACCTATCTTGCTAACCTTATGGCTGATGAAGCAACTTTTGCTGAAACAGGTAAAACTGGTTACGTTCTTGAAACAGAATACAGCATTTCTATCACTGTAACTCAAATTGACTAATAACTAACTACTCGCAAGAAACTCGCTAACTCGTGGCAAAGCGAAAAGAAAAAATGACAAGGAGGTAACTAAATGTCGAAAGAGCATTTATCAGAGCCAAAAACTACCGAAAGACGTTCTTGGGTATGGATTATGCTTATGGTTAACATAGTTTTCTTAGTGTTGCTTATGACGCTCGGCATTTTAGCCCTTCGCGTCGGCAATTATCTACCTGAAGATACCGATATACTTTTTGTGGTCGGCAAAAGTCCGTCAGTGGAATTTGGAGACGGCGAAAGCAATTCGTGGCAATCGGGTAAAAATGTAAACATATTTCAAGCGAGTTATGTGAACGGCGAGGGTGTTACCACCGTTGTTTCACAAGACGGTACAAGTCTTATAGCGCCGGGTACTCAATCGACCTACCGATTCTCTATGTATAACAACGGTAACATGGCGGTTGTTTACCAAACCGACTTAGACTTTACGTTCAAGATTGGTGGCTTGGCTCAAGCGCAATATCAGTTTCCGCTTAAGGTTAGGCTGTACACTCAAAACGGCGATTATCTTATCGGTGGCGAAAGCACTTGGGTTAACGTAAGCGAAGCCGTTGTATCGGCTCACGTTAGTCAGCTTGGAGCTTCTTCGTTCGAAACCTTTACTGTCGAGCTTATGTGGCAGTTTGAGGGCGGCAACGACGAGCTCGATACTCTCTACGGCGATACTGCGGTAGATATGGGTGTTTCGCTAACACTTGGAATTAACACTTATGCAGAAGAGCATATCGATCCCACTGCTAAGGGTGGCACTCCCATTGACGGAGCCGAGTCACAAGAAGCAGGCGGTACGGTGCGCGTATTATGGCTGGTGTTGCTGCTTATCTTTGCGGCAATTCTCGTGTTCTACGTAGCTTGGCTTATGCATAAGCGACTCCGCAAGTGGTAAGACTTTACCTAAAAAAACTAACGGAAAAAAAGGTAACAAAAAATCTAAAAAAAGGAGAAACCATAATGGAAAAATCTCGTAAATCAAAGAAAGCCTTGATAATCGTTGCTATTGCGCTTATGGCGGCTTTGGTTGTCGGTATGGGCGCTATGACGTATTCTAGATACATAACAACCGGCACAAGTAGTGCTACCGCTACCGCAGCTAAGTGGGGCTTTGTAGTAACGGCAAATGCTCAAGATTTATTTGGCTCGGATTACACTAAAGTTGGAGGAGATACAGCAACCAAAGTAAACGAAGGTGGCGTGGCTGTTAGTGCATCATCTGCAACTCTTGCTCCCGGAACAAGCGGTTCTATGACTATAAGCATCGAAGGGCAGGCAGAAGTTCTTGCTCAGTTGACGTTTGATATTAGCCAAACCAGTCTTATTGGTATTGATTATACTGAGGATGAAGACTATTATCCTATTAAGTGGACGCTTAAGAAGAATGGTGCGGCTGTTGACGGAGCAGATAATGTAAGTTTTGCAGCTTTGGCAAGCGCAGTAAATAATCAATCTTCGCAAAGAGCTATTGGCGGGTCCCTTAGTGATACTTATACTATTGAGTGGGTATGGGCGTTAACTGGTAATGATGACGCAAAGGACACTCTTATCGGTCAGCACGCTAAGGATAATAGCGTGACTGTTGCTGGTGGAACAATTTATTCAAGTCTTACCATTTCGCTTACTATCACCGTAGAGCAAATTCAGCAATAGTAAGTAGCTACTAAAAGACATAATTACAAGATTTTGATTGCTGCCTTCCTCTTTTTTGGGGGGAGGCGGCAGCGAAATTAAAATTAATCAAAATTAAAAAGGGGAGGGATTACGTAATGGATAAGCCTAAGTGCAGCATTAGACAAATTACGGTAGCGGTTGCAATGCTGCTTATGTTTGTAATCGTTGTTTGTATGGGCACTATTACGTACTCTCGCTATACGTCGTCGGACGTTTCGTCTTTGCAAGCAACTGCAGCCAAGTGGGGTTATGTTATTACTATGGACGCGAGTAACTTTGGCGGAAACGCTATCGTAGCTGCAAATGACGGCGAGGTTTCACTTTCGGCCTCCAATCTTGTGGCGACGCCGGGTGCAAGCGGTAGCGTGATGTTTGTGCTTAACGGCAGAGCTGAAGTGTTGTCAAAAACGTACTTTATTTTTGGCGGCGAGCTCGGTGGGGAAGCTAAGCAGATAAGCTTAACGTACGAGTATTATGACGAGCAATCTCAAACAAATAGCGAGTACACGCATTATCCTATAAATTGGTCAATAAGCATATACAACATTGACGAAACAATTCTCGGGCTGTTAGGCGGCTCGTATGGCGACGGCGAAGGGCAAATTCCCGAAGGTATTACAGCGATAGAGGATGTGTATATGGGAAGTGGGCCGACGGTAGCGCTGATGTTAAGTCAATTATTTATGGTTGTACCTACGGGCTATGAATTCAATGACTTTAGAATAGAGCTATATTGGGAGTGGGGATACAGCGTGGGTGTTGACACGTACGATACTATACTTGGAAGACTTGCTGCCGGCGAAACTTTAGACGCGCTAAACGCAGTTTATGGTCAATATTACACTTATACAAGGTTCAATACGGCTATGAACGTTAGAGTGGGAGTTGGCGTAGCGCAGGTACAAGAAGCTACCTAATCTTAAGGTAGACTCAAAGTAACAAATTTACAAGAATTTTTGAATCAGGAAATTAACAAAAGGAGCAATATGTCAGAAAAAAAGGATGTAGACAAAAATCAAAAAGCTATTGATATAATCAAGAAGATTCTTTTTGGTATAGCGATAGGAATTTTTGGCGTTTTGCTGCTTTTGGTTATATGGCTTGCCGTTGATAAATTTATCATAGGCTCGCCCGTGCCGTCAGTTTTTGGCTATTCGACGCTTACCGTAGAAACGGGCAGTATGTCGGGTACTATCGAAATAGGCGACATGATAATTATTAAGGACACAGGCGATTACAAAATCGGCGATATTATCACCTTTATTCACGAAGGAGAGAGTATTCCTACCACGCACAGAATTATCAATTACAATTCGGACGGCTCGTTCGTTACCAAGGGGGACGCCAACAACGTCAAGGACACCGACTCGGTTACCGCTGATATGATTTTTGGCGAAGTAGTCAAGGTTTATCCCAAGATAGGCTTGTTCGGCAAGTGGGTTAGAGTAGAGGGTTGGATTTATATCGTTGCCGTGCTTGCCATAGTGGGCATTGGCGCGTTTATTCTCAAGGAGCCTCGTCCTGACGAAAATGAAAGCAACGACGAGGCTACTAACGATACCGAAAGTAGCATTAGCGATACCGAGAGTAGCATTGAGTCTGATGACGAGCCGCGTCAAGAGCAAGATACGGCTCAATCTAAGCAAGGCGAGCTTAATCAAGAATCTAAGCAAGCCTAATAATTTAGCCCCCATGTAATAGTCTTTTCTCCAAAGGCGGTAAAATGCAAAGCGGAGAAAAGACGATTTTGGGGATAGCGTAGTCCATATTTAACTCCTTTTCTTTGCGTCATTAAATCTCCCCAACCGAGTGAAGAAAAGGAGACTTTTTGGAAAAAAATATAACGAAAAGGAGAAAAAATGAAAAAAGTTTTTGTTTACATAAAGAGCCACGTATTTTCTTTTTGTTGCCTTTTCGTTGCGCTTGCCGTGTGTATTAGCGGTTCTATAACGTACTCCAAATATTTGTCTACGTCCACGCAAACAGCAAATTTACAAACGGGTAAGTTTGGGTGCTCGGCAAAAATTGATAATATTAGCGCGTTGTCATTTGCAAACACGGCATTTTGGGGAAATACGTCGAGTGATAGCGACGAGCAAATTGCGCTTAACGTAGTTAGAAACGTAGAGATTTCGGTCAACAACTTTGCGACAGTTGACGATAACAAAGTAGTTAGCGAAGTGCCCGTTGAGTATATTATGAGCTTTAGCGCGCCCGCAGCCTTTGCCAAAACGCTCGCTTTTCAAATTTTGTCCGATAGCGGTAGCGCGGTTATTCCGCAAATAGTGATTGGAGATTTGATAGCCGCTATGCCGACAGATGATCCTTCGGCAGTGGGTAGCTTTGATACGTCAGCAAGTACGGACTATAACGGCACGAGCGCGGACGATATTCAGTTTCAGGTAAAAAACAAGGGCTTTAATAGCGGTACAGTGAGATTAGAGGCAACATCTTCGTCAGCTATTATCAACATAGAAAGTGAAACAAAAAATGTTGAGCAAACTGCCGAATTCCGTCTTTGGGACGTTAGTGCCCTTTCTGTAGCAGGCGGTAGCGCATTTAGTCCTAGCGAAGAGGGTGGCAATCTCTTAAAGCCCGTTTTAGTTAGGTATGACTCCTTGGTAGAAATTTATCACGTGAGTATCAGGGTAGCGAGCTTTGTCTTTGAGCCAAATGTCGCTCAAACTCAAAGTTATTCGTTGCGTATCGTTCCGGTAGTAGAAGTGGACGAGCTGACGCTGGGTGGCTACTTGAATTATAAGGTAGATAGCGACAGAGACAACTATATCGACGCTAACGCTTATTTTCAAAACACAGAATACGAAAGAAATAAGCTCGGAATTGCAAAGCAAATATCTAGCAGCACTAGCGTTAATCTTAATGATATTACCATAAAGGGAATTTCGATTAACGGTCGCGAATTAGAAGAAAATGAAAAATTTTATTTTTATGAGGTCCAAACTAACGGCGGTGTCGAAAGCAAGGTAAGACAAATTTATCACGTTGGGTTAGGATATTCGGTTACCTATCCGCTTGAGGTTAATGTTACGTTCGAGCAAACGACGATATAACAGCATATTTTAGCAATAAAAATCTATTAAGGAGGTGCGTTATGAAAAATAAGCTTTGGGCAAATGCGTTTATATTTGTTTTAAGTTTTATGTTCGTTATTTGCTATATAACTATTCCGTCCAACGCCAAGTATGTTTATAAGCTTAACGCGCCCTTTGAGGGACAAACAAGCCTTGACTTTACTATGAACGATGTTTTGGAGGTTGATAGCCAAGAGGAGCTTTTTGCGGCAATCAACAATGGATATAGCTTTATCCAAATTAATAAAGACGTAGAGAATCCGCTTATCATTACCCAAAACGCCGAAACGCTTAATAGCGACCTTATTTTGGATCTTAACGGTATAGAAATTCAGCGTAACGGCGCTCAGCCTATACTTAATATCAGTCCGGGCGTACGACTTACCGTTATTGATACCTCGGTAGAGCAAACGGGTGGATTATATAACCCTGTTGGCTCGGTTTTTAATATTACGGGCGGAACGCTTACCGTCGGTAACGGTGTTTTCGAAAGCGGCCCAAGGTATTCGGAATATTATTCGTACAACGCTAATATTTTGAACAAAAATAACGACGATACCGAAAGAACTGACATAGAAAATGTCGCACAAAAGGTTTTGTATTATGTCAACACGGCAGAAAACGGAGTCGTTCATACCTCCGCGCCTACCAACGAATATATGCCTATTATCAAGTCGTACCCTGAGATTACTAACGAGATTACGTATAATCACGGCAACCTGTACTTTGACCAAGCTGTTGCTGTACCTAACGCAACTAAGACGATAAATAGAGACACGTATTGTTATTTTTATACCGACGACAATCCGCTTACGTCGTCTGTCAATCCGGCTACGGCGTCTTGGTATTATACTTATTGGGCGGACGTAACAAAGAATTATTCTTACGTTGCAGCAACAATCGAGGAGATTCCTAATAGCACTAATCGTAGTGACTGCGTTCTCGTTACTATTTATGGATACGAAAACACCATCAGCACCGCAAAAAATATTTCTCAAACCAAGGATTATTATGCGGCTATTCAAATGCAAAGCGGTAGCCTAGAGGTCAAAAAAGGCGGGTTCCACTCGTATTTTGGGGTAGAGAATACCGCGTGCGTAAATTCACTTGGCGGAACGATTACCGTTACAAGCGGCGAATTTTCGTCGCGTATCCCTAACGCTACTAGCGCTGTCATTAATTCGGTTAACGAAGCCGAGCTAGACAAGGATTCGTTTGGAGAGGACTATTTCAATAACTTTATTTGGAGAGCAAACGACCTTGCGGCTAAGGGTATAAGCTATTGCATTCTCAATAGCGGCGAGGCGGTTGTCAGTGTAGTAAGCGGCGAATTTTATTCGTCTAACAGCAATATCGTCAATATGAACGGCGGTGTTCTTACCGTTGGCGGCGGCAAGTTTACTAAAACTAACACCACCGAGCTTGTCTCTGCTATTTCGTCTGCCGCGGCTGTATATATGGTGGACGGAACGCTTAGCGTAAGTAACGCTACTTATACCGTAAACGGCAATTACGATTATGGTGTTTTGATGGAAAACGGCAGCCTTACCTTTGATAACGTAAGCTGCGACATAAACGGAGAAAACGCGCACGGCATTTATCTTAGTCAAGGCTATTTGGATATGGAGGGCGGTTCGTTTATTGTAGAAGGCAACGGCTCTCGTGGTATTTATATGGCAGATGGCACGCTCGAAATTGCAAGCGGTGCTCTTGATATTAGCGGTGAAGATTCTTACGGCGTGTTTATGGAAAACGGAACGCTTGATATTGCAAGCGGTACTCTTGGTATTAGCGGTACAAATTCTCGCGGCGTGTTTATGGTGGACGGAGCGCTTGATATTGCAAGCGGTACTCTTGGTATTAGCGGTGCAAATTCTCGCGGCGTGTTTATGGAAAACGGCAGCCTTACCTTTGATAGAGTAAGCTGCGACATAAACGGAGAAAACGCGCACGGCATTTATCTTAGCCAAGGCGATTTGGATATAACGGGTGGCTCGTTTATTGTAGAAGGCAACGGCTCTCGCGGCGTTTATATGCAAGACGGTACGCTCGATATAGAAGAAAGCTCGTTTGCAATTAAAGGAGATAATGCTTACGGTGTTTATTCTACCGTTAGCGGACAGGATAAATTTAATATCAAGAACACTCCTATAGCGTTAAGCAACGGAAATAATCAAGTAGGTGTTTACACTGAAAGCGGTGAGGTTTCGCTTATTGCCGATGCGACGGCAAATATGAACATTACGCTTGTGGGTGACAACGGTACAGCCGTAAAGGCAACTGAAGGTGGTTCGGTAGATTCTATCAACTACAACTATATGCTTAGCGGCAGCTCGTCTACGGGCATTCACGCAATTGGCGGTAGCGTTATGGTAGAGAGTGGAAATATTTCGCTTAGTGGCAGCTCATCGACAGGTATTCACACAATTGACGGCAGTGTTACGCTTACAACAACCAGCAATTCGCTAATTAATTTAACTAACACCACAAGCACGGCGGTAAAGGTAGAAAACGGCTCGGTTGAGTCCACTAACTACAACTATACGCTCAGCGGCAGCTCGTCTACGGGCATTCACGTAATTGGCGGTTCTGCTACGCTTACGGCGACTAGCAATTCGCTAATTAACTTAACTAACACCACAAGCACGGCGGTAAAGGTAGAAAACGGCTCGGTTGAGTCCATTAACTACAACTATACGCTCAGCGGCAGCTCGTCTACGGGTATTCACGCAATTGGTGGTAGTGTTATGGTTGAGGGCGGTAACATTTCGCTTAGCGGTAGCTCATCAAAGGGTATTCACGCCGAAGGCGGTACCGTTAATGTAAATAGCGGTAATATTACGTTAGGTAGCAATGTGAGTAGCTACGGCGTTTATGCAGTTTCTGCAAACAGCGCGGATATTATTAGAGTTACCTTAGATAAGGTTGTCATAGACGTAGGCTACTCAGATAATCCTACCGTAAAAGGCAGAGGCACTTATGAGTCGAGCGTAGGCGTTTGTCTTGCGGCGGCTAATTCAAATAGCTTAATTAACCTTGTGGACACCGATATTTCTTGCTATGAGGTAGGCGTTTCGCTTTCGGGCGGATCGCTTAACGTAAGCAGTACCACTGACGCGCAAAGAATGATAAAGACAAATTATGCGTCTGCTATCGCGGTTTTTGGCGGCAACCTTACCTTTGACAGTACGGCTAACTATGCTATCACCTCGGCAGTAACTTCTATCGGCCTATATGATGCGGCTGATACAAATGCAGAATATAACACGTGCAACAGCAACGTTTATAATATAACCTTACCGCAAATTAACAGAGGAATCGTACAAACCGCTTACGACAATGCGGACGGTATATACGTTTCGGGCGGTACATTTGTTTCTAACGGCAACGTTACTATAACCCATACGGGATTATATAACAGGACGGACGAAACTACTTATGCCGGAGTTGCTGTTGGTTCTCCAACTAATAGTACAGGCAAGGGATATATAACTAGTATAATGACTGACTATTATTATACGTCACTTGTAGTAAAAAGCTACGCCGTGCGCGTAGAAGGCGGCTCGGTTACTATCACTAAGGGTAACGTACGTGCTTTGGTTGGCGGTGGTATATACTGCTCCAAGACGGGAAACGCAAATAGTGACATTACGCTTGGGCAGCAGGGTATGATGCAAGAAGATATTTCTGTTACGACAACAGGACAAAAGATGGGCGACTGGTATAATGCGATAAGCAAAAACCATGGCACAGGTTGGGTATCACGTCAAAGCGTAAGCGGCGGCCATGCAATTGAGCTTAACGGCGGTAATATTACCGTATACGGCGGCAAGTACGAGGCTTATTTTGGCAACGGCGTTGCGGCTAACGGCAGCGGTAATATAAATATTTATAGCGGTACTTTTAACGGCTGGATGGGATATAACGTCACTAACCAACAATACGAAACTATCAGATATCAATCAACCGTATCTCCGTCTGGACCGTCAGCCTTTTATGGACTTAAGGTAATTGGCGGCGCAACGGTAAATATATTTGGCGGTAAGTTTGACGGCGGTAACGGTGGCGCGTTTATTACCGGTATAGATTCGTTTAGCGTGTCCGGAAATAATAATAATCCAAAATATGAGGGAAGTGCAAGAAACGGCAATGCAAAGGTCTATATTTATTCGGGAGTGTTTGGTAACAGTGGCACGCAAAACCTTGACGGATTTAATATATACGACGCGTCTACCGTAATATTCGGAGCTTACCGCTCTCCAAATTCTAACGTAGACGACGAGTTGAAAAGCCCATATACTTCGGCAACTCAGTATCGAAATGCAATAGTAGTATACGCGCAAAACGCTACTATCGCGTCTAATCCTATAACTAACGGAACAGCGATAAGCTCTTCGACTATAAGAATTTATTACGGCGATTATACGAGAATGAGTGATACGCAAGAGGCAACCAAGGGCGTGTATGGTGGCAACGGCACCCCCACAGTATATAACAGCAGAAACAATATAGGGTATAGCTTAGTTAAAGGCGATATTAACACCGCTAACGGAAATAACGTCGTTTATTATACAGGAACATAACGGATTTTGAAAAACTGCGAGAAATCGCAGTTTTTTTGTGTTTTAACGCACTTGTCACACTTGCTTGACATTTTGCACATAAATAAGGTTTATAATGTAATTTGAACTTTATGATTTGCGGCTCGTGTTTGCTACAAGCACAAGCTAGGAGAACGGAAAAATGGGAACAATAAAAACTTTAGCTAAAAGCGTAAGGGAATACAAGCGACCTTCGATTTTAACCACACTCCTTATACTTGGAGAAGCTGTTATCGAGGCGCTTATTCCTTTTATTACCGCGGCGCTTATTACGTCAATTCAAAGTGGGGCGCAGATCTCTGAGGTTATTCAAGAGGGTGTAATTTTGGTAGCATTGGCGCTTGTTTCGCTTGCTTGCGGTGGCGGAGCGGCGTTTACTGCGGCAAAGGCTTCGGCAGGATTTGCAAAAAATCTTAGATACGATATATATTCCAAAATTCAAACTTTTAACTTTGTAAATATAGACAAGTTTTCGACTTCGTCGCTAGTTACGCGTGTTACCACCGACGTAGGTAATGTACAAATGTCTTTTATGATGATAATCCGTACCGCAATTCGCGCGCCGCTTATGATTGTTTTTTCGGCTGTAATGGCGGCTATTATGGGTGGCTTGCTCTCGGTAGCGTTCGTTATCGCTATTCCTATTCTTGGAGGCGGCTTGTACCTTATAAGCAAAAAGGCTATGCCAAGATTTAGAAGCGTGTTCAAAAAATACGACAAGCTCAACGAATCTATAGAAGAAAACGTTCGCGCAACTCGCGTAGTCAAGGGATTTTCACGCGAGGATTATGAAAAACAAAAGTTTGCTTCGCGCGCAGACACTATTCGCGAAGACTTCACTAAGGCCGAGCGCATAGTTGCCTTCAATACTCCGCTTATGAATATTTGCTTTTATGCGGTTATGATAATTGTGCTTTTGGGAGGCTCGTACGTTGCAATCAACACGAGTGGCGCAGCTATCAACGTAGGACAAATTTCGTCGCTTATTCTTTACGGCGTGCAAATTCTTATGTCGCTTATGATGCTGTCTATGATTTACGTTATGATTACCATTTCGGCTACGTCAGCGCGTCGTATTTGTGAGGTGCTCAACGAGCAGCCCGCTTTGCCTATTGCCAGCTCTCCCGTTGCTGAGGTAGCAGACGGCTCTATCGACTTCGATAACGTAAGCTTTAAGTATTCTTTGGCTGCGGAAAACTTCTCGCTTTGTAATATTGACTTACATATTAAGTCAGGTATGACGGTGGGTATTCTTGGCGGCACAGGCTCGAGTAAGTCCACTCTTGTCCAGCTTATTCCGCGCCTTTATGACACTACCTTAGGCTCGGTCAAGGTAGGCGGTGTAGATGTTAAGGACTACCAAGTAAGAGCGCTTAGAGATTCGGTAGCTATGGTACTCCAAAAGAACGTGCTGTTTTCGGGCACGATTAAGGAAAATCTTAGATGGGGCAACGCCGAGGCTACTGACGAAGAAATTATCGAGGCGTGCAAGCTCGCTCAAGCAGACGAGTTCGTGCGTGCGTTCCCTAATGGGTACGATACCAAAATCGAGCAGGGCGGTACTAACGTTTCGGGCGGTCAAAAGCAAAGGCTTTGTATTGCAAGAGCGCTTCTTAAAAAGCCCAAGATTCTTATTTTGGACGACTCAACGAGCGCAGTCGATACAAAGACCGACGCGCTTATTAGAGCTGGGTTTAGGACTTATATACCCGAAACGACTAAGATTATTATTGCTCAGCGCGTAGCTTCGGTAGAAGATGCAGACATGATCATCCTTATGGAAAACGGTAAGATTGCTGCCAAGGGTACGCACGACGAATTGCTTAAATCTAGCAATACGTACCGTGAAATTTATAACCAACAAAGACGCGGAGGTGCTGACAATGAATAAGCGAAACAAAAAGCATACCTTTGCGCGCATAATAAAGATGCTGTTTAAGTTCTATCCCGTCTTAGTGCCTATCGTTATAGTTTCTATACTGATATCGGCGGCAGCTGCGGCAATACCCGACTTGTTTATACAGCAAATCACTCAGATTGTGGACATAGCGCTCAAAAACAGCACGCCGTGGGACTCAATAAAGACTGAGATTATATCACGCATAATCTTTTTGGTGTGTATGTACGTAATTGCTCTTGCAGTTACGGTACTTTACACGCAACTTATGGCGTATATCACACAAGGCTTCCTTTGCAAAATGCGTACCAAGATGTTTGACGGAATGCAAAACTTGCCCGTCAAGTACTTTGACACGCACAAGCACGGCGATATTATGAGCCACTACACCAACGATATTGACACGCTCCGCCAGCTTGTTTCGCAGTCGCTTCCTGCAATTATTAGGTCGGGAACAATCGTTCTTTCTGTGCTTGGAATAATGCTTTGGTATAGCGTTTGGCTTACGATTATTATCGTAGTGGGTGTCATACTAATGGTATTCCTTGCGCGAAAATACGGTGGCGGCTCGGCAAAATATTTCCGACGTCAGCAAAAGCTTTGGGCAGCGGCCGAAGGATATGTTCAAGAAATGATGAACGGTCAAAAGGTCGTTAAGGTATTTTGCCACGAGGAAGAATGTAAGCGCGATTTCGAAAATATCAACAATGAGCTTTGCGAGGGGGCGACTAAGGCTAATTCGTATGCAAATATGCTTGGCCCTATCAATATGAATATTGGCAATATTTTGTTCGTAATTGTTGCGGTTGTGGGCGGCTCGCTGTTGCTTAGCGGCGCAAACAACGTAAGTATTTCGGGTATGGCGTTCGAAATCAGCATAGTCGTTGCCTTCCTTAATATGACAAGACAGTTTACGAGCAACGTAAATCAGCTTTCGCAACAAATTAACTCGGTGGTTATGGGTGTTGCGGGCGCAGAACGTATATTTACACTTATGGATTCTATGCCCGAAGCAGACGAGGGCAAGGTTACGCTCGTAGACGTAGCTGACCAAAATGGAACGCTGGTTGAGTCGTCAGCTCATACTGGCAAGTGGGCGTGGAAAAAGGAAAAGGACGGCGAAGTCGAGTTGGTTCCGCTTAAGGGTGACGTAAGGTTTAACAACGTGGACTTTGGCTACGATCCTAATAAGCAAATTTTGCACGATATTACGCTTTATGCAAAGCCCGGTCAGAAGGTGGCGTTCGTGGGCGCAACGGGTGCAGGTAAAACGACTATAACCAACCTTATCAACAGATATTACGATATAGACGGTGGAACAATTACTTACGACGGCATCAGCATAGGCGATATCAAAAAGTCCGATTTGCGCCGTTCGCTCGGAATAGTTTTGCAAGAGACAAACTTGTTTACGGGAACTGTAATGGAAAATATCCGTTACGGCAACCTTAACGCAACCGACGAAGAGTGCATTAGGGCTGCGACTTTAGCGGGCGCAGATAGCTTTATTACTCGATTGCCCCAAGGCTACCAAACCGAGCTTACGGGCAACGGCTCTAATCTATCGCAAGGTCAGCGTCAGCTACTCGCTATTGCGCGTGCGGCTGTTGCAGATCCGCCCGTTATGATTTTGGACGAGGCAACATCGTCGATTGACACTCATACCGAGGCGATAGTTCAAAGGGGTATGGATATGCTTATGCAGGGTAGAACGGTATTCGTAATAGCGCATAGACTTTCGACGGTAATGAACTCTAACGTTATTATGGTGCTTGACCACGGCAAGATTATCGAGCGCGGAACGCACGAGCAGCTTATAGAGCAAAAGGGTACTTATTATCAGCTTTATACAGGCGCGTTTGAATTAGAATAAGCACAATTTACACGTGAGCAAAAATTCCAAGCTCACGTGTTTTGTTTTGGACAATGCGCTTATAGCCGCGTAGTCAAGCTTAAAAAAATTTATTGTATATAAGTGCGAGCGCAAGATAATATTTTTGTTTTTAGGCGTAAAAAAACACTTGCAAAAAGTTTATTTTAGGGTATATAATATAATTGCAGTTATGCGCTTGCGCAAAATTCTTTCCTAAAGGGGTAGGTATGGAAGAACAAGAAATCACATTGGGCGAAGAGAAACAAACTAAAAAGCTTGTCAAGCTTCCAGAGCAAAAAAAGGCTGTCAAGTACCTTAAGGAGTACGTGGTTGTTTTTGTCGCTGCCTTACTTCAAGCGATAGCGCTACACACCTTTATTCAGCCTAACGATTTCTCGCCCGGCGGATTCTTTGGTATTGCGACCTTTATCGAGTATATGACGGGCGGAAGCTTTAACGCAGGATTGGCGTTCTTCTTTATCAATATTCCGCTTATCATTTGGGCTTCGTTCAAGTTTAAGAAGGACTTTTTGATTAAGACTACCGTTACTATTATTCTTAACGCCGTGATTTTATATCTAATGCCGCTTATTGGCTTTCCGACGTTAGAGGTTGATCCTAGCAACGGAATGGGTTATGCGTTTATTCTTTGCTCCGTAGTGGGTGGTATTTTGTGCGGTATTTCGCTTGGCTTGCTTTTGAGAGTGGACGGCTGCAACGGCGGTACGGAGGTCGTAAGCGCTATTATTCAAAAGAAGTACCCGGCTACCAACATTTCGTGGTTTATATTTGCCCTAGATTCGTCATCCGTTATTCTTTCGGCGTTCTTCTTTGACGCATCTAAGTTTGGCGGTTACGTTGTTATACCCATGATACTCTCTATCGTAAAGATGTTCTGCTCGTCTAAGGCGGCGGAAACGCTCGTTCGTGGCGCATCGTCGGCAATTAAGTTTGAGGTAGTTACGCTTCACGGTCAAGAGCTTGGCAAGGAGCTTACCACCGAGCTTAAGCGTGGCGTTACTATCATAAATGCTCGCGGAGCGTATAGCGGCAACGAAAATCAGCTTCTTATTTGCATAGTGCGCAAGCGACAAATGGCTAAGTTTAAGCGCATTTTGAGCCGCTATCCCGATACCTTTGCGTACGTTGTGCCTGCATCTGAGGTTTATGGAATAGGCTTTACGCACAACGCTAAGGAAGGCGAAAAGGAAACCGTAATATAAAAATTTCTATTTTAGCTAAGTAAAACGCGACTATCATAACGTAGTCGCGTTTTTGTTTTTTAGATTTACAAAAAAAGCAGCAAGAGTAAAATAGTTTTTTACTCTTGCTGCTAATCTAATATTTTAAGTTAGTTAATTCCAAGGCTCTTTTTCTTTTCGTCAAGGCGCGCGATAAACTTCGCATTGTCTATTATAAAGCGCTCGTGTAAGCCTTCGCCAAGCAACTCTTTCTCGTCATAAACCTTTACGTTAAACACAAGGCGGCGACGGTCAATCTCGATAAGCTCGCTTTCGCAAACGACCTTACAGCCTACGAAGGTAGAGGCAAGGTGCTTTATATTAACGCTAGTGCCTACCGTGCTTTGACCTTCCGATAGATACGGCTCAACCGAAAGGCGCGCCGTTTCTTCCATAAACTGAATCATGCAAGGGGTGGCGAACACGGGCAGTAAGCCACTCGAAAGGTACTCAGCGGTTTGTTCGTAAGTAACTATGCGATCTCTTTTGATTTTGATTCCTTTTTCCATAAAAATCTCCTTCGTCTTAGTAAAAAAAGTTTATCAAAAATTATGACAAAAGTAAAGCAAAAAGGCTCAAACAAAAAAGGAATTTTTATAAATATAGCCTTAAAACTGTTGTTAATTTTTTTGAAAAATGATAGAATACTATAGATTTATTATTATGGAGGTTTATATGCGATTTTCTAAAGAAGTAGAAAATATGATATGTGTTGCCAAGGGACCGCATCACGGACCTGCTCCCATCCCCGAAGAAGGCAAGTGGGTTAAGGCAAAAGAAATTTGTGACATTAGCGGACTTACGCACGGCGTAGGCTGGTGCGCTCCCCAACAGGGCGCATGCAAAATGACGCTCAACGTAAAGGACGGTATAATAAGAGAGGCGCTTGTAGAGGTTTTGGGTTGCTCGGGTATGACACACTCGGCGGCTATGGCTGGCGAAATTTTGCCCGGCAAGACCATTTTGGAGGCTCTTAACACCGACCTTGTTTGCGACGCTATCAATACTGCTATGCGCGAGCTTTTCTTGCAAATAGTTTACGGTAGAAGCCAGTCGGCCTTTTCGGAAGGCGGCTTAGAAATAGGCGCAGGACTTGAGGACCTTGGTAAAGGTCACCGCAGCCAAGTAGGTACTATTTATAGCACCGAAAGCAAGGGTGTAAGATACCTCGAAATTGCAGAAGGATATATCACTAAGCTTGCATTAGACAAAGATAACCTTGTAACAGGCTATGAGTTCGTTCGTCTTGGCGTTATGATGGATAAGATTAAGGCTGGCGTGGACGCTAATCAGGCTCTTAAGGAGTCTACCGGTCATTATGGTAGATTTGACAACGCGGTTAAGTATATTGACCCGCGCAAGCAGTAGGAGGTAAGCTATGATTACTTTTGAAGGATATGACAAAAGAATAGAAGGTATACTCGCAGCGCTTAATGCTAACGGAATTAAGGATCTTGAAGAGGCTAGACAAATTTGTCTTGATAAGGGCATTAACGTTGACGCTATCGTTAAGGGCACTCAGCCTATCGCGTTTGAGAACGCAAGCTGGGCATACACCGTAGGTTGCGCAATCGCAATTAAGAAGGGCTGCAAGAAGGCTATGGACGCAGCAGTTGCAATCGGTGAGGGCTTGCAGGCATTTTGCGTACCCGGCTCGGTTGCTCAGCAACGCCAAGTAGGACTTGGACACGGCAACCTTGCATCTATGCTCCTTGACGAAAAGACCTCGTGCTTCTGCTTCCTTGCAGGACACGAAAGCTTTGCCGCAGCAGAAGGCGCAATAGGTATTGCTAAGACGGCTAACAAGGTTCGTAAAAATCCGCTTCAAGTTATTTTGAATGGACTTGGCAAGGACGCGGCTATGATTATTAGCAGAATCAACGGCTTTACTTACGTTCAGACCGAATACGACTACTTTACGGGCGACCTTAAAATAGTTAAGGAATACGCATACTCGGACGGCGAGCGCGCTAAGGTAAGATGCTATGGCGCAGACGACGTAAGAGAAGGCGTTGCTATTATGCAGCACGAAGACGTTGACGTTTCCATTACCGGCAACTCGACTAACCCCACTCGTTTCCAACACCCCGTTGCAGGCACATACAAAAAGCTTTGCGTAGATAACGGCAAAAAGTATTTCTCGGTGGCATCTGGCGGTGGCACGGGTAGAACTCTCCATCCCGACAATATGGCAGCAGGTCCCGCTTCGTACGGTATGACCGACACTATGGGACGTATGCACTCTGACGCTCAGTTTGCAGGCTCGTCTTCCGTGCCTGCTCATGTAGAAATGATGGGACTTATCGGAATGGGTAACAACCCCATGGTAGGCGCAACGGTAGCGGTAGCAGTTGCTGTTGAAGAAGCGATGAAATAAGGATAAAAGCAATATAGCAAAACAAAAAGGACAAGCTTTTTAAGTTTGTCCTTTTTACGTGTCGGTTAAAAATGCCGATTATTTTTGTTCGTTGTCTGTTTTCTTGTTTTTACGCTTGCTTGTTGCGTAGCTTACGAGGTAGGTTGCTCCAACGATTACAGCAACTATCATAAAAACGCCTCGCCGATAATAGCAATCGAAGCAAAGTCCTTAACTTTAGGGAAGAACATTGACGCCATGCACAGCGTAAAGAATATACCAAACTGCGCTGCCGCACCGAAAATCATAAGCTTGGGGTTAGAAAGAAGTGGACCGAAGTCAATCATTGCTCCAATACCGATAAACAAAAGAAGCGGAAAAAGCTCGTTAGCTATACCTGCGTTGTATAAGGTATGGAGTGGTTCTGCGATACCTGCATTTGGGAAGTTCATAAGAATTGCGCCAAAGCCGATGGGCAAAAGCAAGGTAGGTTCCATGTTCTTCTTGATGGCTAGAAAAATAAGCACGCCGCCTATAAATCCACATTATAATCATTTTCCAGTTGTCGCCTTGGAAAAACGATACAATGCCGTTAAATAAAGTTTCAAATTCTCCCATTTTTTTACTCTCCTACATATAAGCAATAAAAAAGAGACCTTTGCCTAAAGCAAAAAGTCTCGTTAAAGCATTAGCTTTCGAAAAACCGAGCGAATTTCGCTGTTTTGACGGCTTTCGAGCGTAGAAACTCCGCAAACTACTCCCTTTTTTATTACGATTGTATTATAAAAGTTTGAGAGTTTTTGTCAACGAAATCTATACATAAATAAAAAATTTTTATAAAAAACGCATAAATTATTCAAGTCAAGATAACAAGCCCAAGGCAATGTTAGAGTAGATTATAAGAGAAAGCGCGTCTACAATAGTAGTTATAAACGGGCTTGCTACGACTGCCGGATCGAGCTTTATTGCCTTGGCCAGTAGCGGCAATGAAGATCCGATAAGCTTAGCGATTACTATCGTAATAAAGAGCGCGATCGAAACCGTAAGAGCGACGTACACGTTCATAGGGTTGTATAGGCTGTCTATAAGCATAAGCTTTGCAAAGCACACCACGCCCATAACTACGCCAAGCATAAGCGAAACACAAAATTCTCGCCACACTACTTTAAGCACGTCACGCGGATATGTTTCGCCAAGCGCAATGCTTCTGATAATGGTAACCGACGACTGACTGCCGGCATTACCGCCCGTATCCATAAGCATAGGCACGCAAGCAAAGAGCGTTACGCTAAGGCCAAGCAAGACGTCCTCGTACGCGCTTATAATAAGGCTTGTAAACGTTGCGCTTACCATAAGAAGAAGGAGCCACGGCAGGCGGTTGAGAAAAATTTTCCAAACGCTTGTTTTGAAATATGGTCTGTCGCTAGGCGTAACTGCGGACATTTTTGAGAAGTCTTCGTCGTTTTCTTCACGCAATACGTCCATTGCGTCGTCTACAGTTACGATACCAACGAGGCGATCCTCTTTGTCAACGACTGCCATAGACAAAAAGCCGTAACGCTGCATTTCGTGCGCGACGTACTCTTTGTCGGCGTGCGTGTTTACTCTAATGACGCTCGTTTCCATAATATCGGCTATCTTGTCGTCTTGGGAGGCAAGAAGCAAATCCTTTACCGAAACTAAGCCAACGAGCTTCCGACTTTGGTCTGTAACGAAGCAGATATAAATTGTTTCTTTGTCCGGGCCCGTTTTGCGAATACGTTCAAACGCCTCTTTTACGGTATAATGCGCTTTTAGGTTGACGTACTCGGTAGTCATTATGGTGCCGGCGCTGTCTTCGGGATACGAAAGAATGGCGTTTATGCTATCGCGCGTTTCTTTGTCTGCCTGGGCAAGGATTTTCTTGACGATAGCGGCAGGCATTTCTTCGATAATATCTACAGTATCGTCCAAGAATAGCTCGCTCAAAATATCTTTGATTTCTTTGTCATTAAATTTGTTAAGCAAAAACTCCTGCTGCTCAGCATCCATTTCTACGAAGGTTTCGGCAGCAAGCTCCTTGGGCAAAAGTCTATATACAATCGCAAGCTTGTCGTCAGAGATTTCATACAATACTTCTGCAAGGTCAACGGCGTTCATTTCGCTCAATAGCATTTTCGTTTCGGCAAAGTTCTTTTGTTCAAGGCAGTGTTCAACTTTTTGAGCAATATCTATAAGTTCGTCTTTTTCTAACATAAATAGCTCCATCTAAACTTGTAAAATACTGTAAATATATTGTATCATATGATATCCGATTTGTCAATAGTTCAAAACGGTCATAAATTCTTGACAAAACAACCATAATATTATATAATTAGACATAATATTTCTTAAAGGTGTATATGAAGACAACAAATCACGAAGTTAAGCATTACGATTTCACTAAGCCGCCCCGTAAGGGAAGTGTGGTTTTGTTCCCGATCGTGTGGGCAATAAGCGGCGTTATTATGAAAATGCACAAGGCGCGTATAGAAAAAATAAATATGGACGGACTTAAGCCGCCGTATCTTCTTTTGTGTACGCACCACTCCTTTTATGACCTTAAGCTTATGCAAACGGCGGCATTTCCGCATAGAGTTAATCCCGTTGCTGCAATTGACGCGTTTGTTTTGCATAATAGATTTATTATGCGTGGTCTTGGCTGCATTTGTAAACGCAAATTCTTGCCTATGGATATGGCGCTTATTCGCAATATGAAGTACGCGGTTAACAAAAACAAGCAAATTTGCGTGCTTTATCCCGAAGCAAGATTTTCGCTTGACGGCAAGCGTTCGTACATACCTCAATCGGTTGGTAAGCTGTGCAAGACGCTCGGAGTGCCCGTTGTTACGCTAGCTATGCACGGTTGTTATACTGCAAATCCGCAGTTTAGTCAAAAGCGCTACGGCGGTGTTCCTCTTAAGGCAGAAATGAAGCAAATTGTCACACAAGAGGAGCTTAAGACCATTTCGCCCGAAGAAATCAACGAGCGTATTCTCGCTAATATGCAGTATGACGACTACAAGTACCAAAAAGAAAATAATATACGCATAAAGGATGCTAATAGAGCTAAAGGCTTAGAGAGCTTGCTGTATCAATGTCCGCATTGCTACACCGAGCACGCTATGACGACTAATGGTTCTACGCTTAGATGCAACCATTGTGGTAAGGCTTACGAATATACCGAGCTTGGCGAAATGAGAGCGCTTGACGGCGAAACCGAATTTTCACATATTCCCGATTGGTTTGATTGGCAGCGTGACAACGTTCGTAAGGAAGTAGAGTCGGGTAAGTATTATTTCGAAGACGACGTGGATGTATTCACTATGCCTAACGGCAAGAGGTTCTATCCGCAAGGTAAGGGCAAGCTCGTGCACTCGCTTGACGGATTTAGCCTTATTTGCTCGGCTTACGGCAAGGAGATAAGCGAGCATTGGAGAGGCGAAGATACATACGGCTTGCATATAGAATATAATTTCCGCAAAAAGGCGGACGTTATAGATATAAGCAAGGTGGACGAAAGCTACTGGCTGTATCCCACCAAGAAAAACGTTATTACTAAGCTTTCGCTTGCTACCGAGGAAATATTTAAGCTTAAGACAAAAGGCGAAATTTTAAGATAAGATATATGGCTCTATCGCTTATGCGGTAGGGCTTTTTTCTTTTAGATAAAATTATATAAAAAAATTTTAAAGAGGTATTGACAAATCTTGAAATTTGTGGTAATATAATTATATACAATGAAAAATGGAGGTATGGTATGAAAAATGTAATAGCTTTTTTGTTGACGGTTGTGTGTGCTTTTCCTTTTATGTGTTGCAAAAGCAACGATAGAGAAAAAGATGTTGTGCAACAAGAAAAAGTAGAATATTTCGAAGGCGCAAGCCAAATTTCGGAAACAAATGAGATGCAAATTTCGGCAGCTGATACGACAGTCACATCATATGATACTTTTCTTGAGGCTTATTATCGAGGATTAACACAAAATTTTGGACACAACTATCAAAAATCGTGTGGATATGTTGCATTGGGAATGTTGCTTTCTTATTATGATACATATTTAGACGATGATATAATA
>JAFVXL010000086.1 GCA_017501145.1 Clostridia bacterium
CTAATTACTATTTCGAACTTACTAAGACCTTCTTTGAATTCAATAAACTTAATTTTGCATTTTTTTGTCTTAACACCGTCAAGTATTACGCCGCCACGAATTCGCTCCAAAAGCTCTTCTTCTACTTCGCCTTCTACTTTTAGGCTATACGTCTTGGTAATTTCATTTCGCGGATGAGTAAGTCTATTAGACAAATCGCCGTCAGTAGTAAGTATCAACAATCCTTCTGTATCATAGTCCAATCTTCCCACCGGAAATATTCTTTCCTCTCTTC
This sequence comes from Clostridia bacterium, assembly GCA_017501145.1. Lineage (GTDB taxonomy): Bacteria > Bacillota > Clostridia > Christensenellales > Pumilibacteraceae > CAG-552. Next base: position 275 of record JAFVXL010000086.1, read on the forward strand.
CCTTAATCAGATCCAAAACGGTTTTTCTTCCATACTCGTCACTTGCTGTGCAAACATACCCTTTGGGCTTATTCATCATAATATATACGTGTTTTTTTATGGGTTTAACCTTGTTGTCATCTACAGTAACGACGTCACCGCTCTTAACTTCGGTAGAAAGCTCTGTAATAACCTTTCCGTTGATTTTAACTCTTCCATCAAGCACGAAAGCTTCGCATTTTCTTCGACTTGCAAGCCCACACTCAGCAAGATATTTGTTTATTCTCATAAGACATATCCTTTCGTAAAATTAGACGAAACGGCAAGCTCTTATTCGTTGACTATCTCCCAGCGTTGCTGCGTTTCGACACTCTCTATAGTAAACAAATCTTCAGAAAAAATCAACTGATTATTAAGATAAAAATGAATTTTTCCTATTCTTTCACCCTTTGATATGGGTGCGTACACCATTTCGGGCAATTCAATCTTAGTGGTAAGTCTTCTAGCTTCTTCAGCAGTTAGCGGATAGCTTGCTACCGATTCAAGTCCTACGTATACGAATTTTTGTTCGCCATCTATCACCTCGACGCGAGCAATAGGCACACCAACCTTGATTATATCTCCCATAACCAACGAATCAAACGCCAAATTCATAAGACGCGCGCATTCTTGAAACATAGGACCGCAATTAAGCACCACACAAATTATAGTTTTGCCATCTCTTTCGGCAGACGAAACCAAGCAACGTCCCGCCTTTTTCGTGTATCCGGTCTTTATACCGTTTCCACCCGGGAAAAACGAAAGGATTTTATTTTTATTGACGATAATTCGTCCGTATTCATGATTTTTCCACGGCGTTTTGTACGTTTTTGTACCTACGATTTGTCTAAAAATTTCGTTATTCATAGCGTATGCCGAAATTTTTGCCAAGTCGTATGCGGTAGTATAATGATCGTCGTCATGAAGCCCATGCGGATTGACAAAATGTGAATTATTTGCGCCCACCTTACTTGCAAGCTCATTCATCATATTAGCAAAATTTTGGACGTTTTCGCCCACAATTATCGCCAAAGCAACAGCGCAATCGTTGCCCGATTGTAACATTAGCCCGTATAGTAAATCTATTATTTTGAGTTGCTCATTATGCTGAAGATAAATTGACGAGCCTTCTACCCCAACCGCCTCATTAGGAATTGTTACTACCTTATCCAAATTGTCGCAATTTTCTATTACGGTTATTGCAGTTACAATTTTGGTCGTGCTTGCCATAGGCAGTCGCTTATCCTTACTTTTTTGCGCGATAAGTCTGCCGCTATTAAGCTCTATCATAGCCATACCGCTTGCTGAACAATCTACTCCGCTCAATGCAGGCGAAGTCGTGTCAATCGCTTCTGCTCTTGAAAAATATATGACAGCCTCTCCTACGCACATAATAAGCAAAATTAGTATGCAAATTCTTCTAAGCAGAGTTTTCATTTTTTTGCCTTAGTTACAATAGATTCAACAATTTCGGGCGCAATCTCCATAAGCTTTTCTAAGGGATTTTTCTCACCTATATTTACAAGCTTGATAGTCTTACCATCACTTACCAAAAATCCTATCGGTTGCACCGAAACACCCGCGCCGCTTCCTCCTGCAAACGGAAATTCGCTCTTTTGTTCAGCTGACAAATCGCTATATTCTCCGCCACCAGTTAAAAAACCCATGCTTATCTTACTGATGGGAATTATAGAAACTCCATCAGAAGTCGTCACAGGCGAGCCTACTACGGTATCGGCGTCTATAAACGAACGAATTTTCACAAGGGCATTGTCCATAATTCTTTCTATAGGATGGTCATTTTCAAGTATCATTTTTTTCACTCCTTATGTTGGTTAAAGTTAAACCATAAATAATGTCTGCAAGCGTTATAAAAAATATCCCGCTAAAATGTAAATTCATTGCATTTTCTCGAAAATTTGGTTCAATTTTACCCCCAATCCTCACTTTTTGTTTTATAATTGCGTTCAATAATCTAAATGATATAGCTCTTTGCATAGCGGTAGTAACAAGAACTGTAGAAAAAGCGTTACCATCCCCATACTCGCCATCTATATTCAGTTCAACTAAATCCAAGTTACAAAACGGATTTCGAGTGGTTTGCGGCATCAATTTTTCAGGCGCTTTAATTACGTAGTCAACGGGTACGCTAGATATAATTTCGCCTTTTCGCATCAGCTCTAAGGTTATACCGATAGATGAAACACGCAATTTAGCCGCAATCTTAATTATTTTTATATTAAACAATGAGAACGAAACGGAGTTTTCTCCACCGTATGCGTCAAATCTCACTTTTATTTCGGAAATTATTGATAAAGTCAATATTCCTAAAATCAGCAACATAATACAAAAAGCGGTCAGCATACTCTTAAGTTCTGCTCTGACCGCCCTTTTTATACTTAATTATTTCATCCTACTACCAACAATACGACCAAAAGCGCAATAATAACTGTCGCGCAAGCAGTAGATAATATCCATTTTTTCTTGCATCCGACGAAATCCCCCATAAGAAAATATAATGGATAAATTAAAAGCGATCCGCCAGTAGCGTATATTGGAATTTGCGCAAGCGGCAGCCCCGCGCAAAAACCTGCAGCTGTAGCTATGATTTTTATCAAAAACCCCGACGCAGTTACAAAAAATTTGAATATTGGTATTATAGAAATTATCAGCGCCAAAAACACCGCTATAAAAGCTACGCTCATCAACGGCATAAGTAATATGTTAACAACTATAGAATATAGCTGTAACGAGCCGAAAAAGCACACGCTTGCCGGAATTATACCAAGCTGCGCTGAAGTAGATATCGAAATTGCGTTTGCAAGAAAATCCGGAATCTTTATTTTTGATAAACCGCGCGAAATAATGGGACTGAAATTTACTATCCCAAGCACCGCGCCCACGCTCATAACAAATCCTGCTTCAAACATCATAAAAGGACTGAAAGTCAATATGCACGTCGCTGCAAATCCTAACGAATTCAAGCTATCTCGTTGCTCTCCTAAAATAGTTGCACCACCTGCAATCAAAAACATTATGCTTGCTCTAACTATTGACGGCGAAAATCCCGCAAAAACACAATAAACAAACAAAATTGCGGCATTTATACATAAATTTAATTCTTTTTTGACCTTAAGCTTCCTTAGCAAAAACATTACTATAGAAGTCAAAAATCCTACGTGAAGTCCTGATACTGCAAGAATATGCGCTAATCCAGCCAACGAAAACATATCACGAGCTGTAGACGATATTTCGTTCTTGTCGCCCGTAAGCATACCGTAAGCAATAACGCCATACTGATTGCCCATACAATCAATTAGCGTATTTTTGACGTAACAATTAATTTTGTCTAATACAGTTTGATTGCCTTCGTAAACGTTAACGTTCTCTGCATTTATCCAAGTCAAGTATCTAACGTTAGTACGCAAGCTGTTGGCGTTGACTTTGTATCCATCTACAATTTTTCTTACCGAAACGTAGCTTGAAAATTCAAGCTTGTCGCCTATAGGAATAAGGCTAAAGAATTTTTCGTCATCTATAACATAAACCTTAATTTTTCCACTAACCTCTTCACCGTTAAGTCTAACGTTTCTTAGCACGACCACTCTTTCGTCGTCTATTACAAAATTGTCTTCTACGCTACCGCTCACCTTATATACGTTGTCTTCTATTTGAGAGGGCGTCCACGTATAAACCGTTATAAAGAAGATAATAATCGCAACAAAACATAGCAGCGCGCTTAAACCAACGGTAATGATCTTATATTTTTGCGGACGTTTTTTTAGTAAAAACACTGTTATTATAGGCGCAAATACTAAAACTAACAATAATATTAAGCCGAGCCAGCTTATGTTTAGCGCAAGAAGGCACGCAAAAATAGTAGCAATCAGCATTGCCATAGAATAGATAAAGCTACGGAAATTTATTGCTATTTTCATTAGTTAAGCGTAAGCCCCTTTATATACTTAAAATTGCTTATTTGCAAGTTAATTTCACCTTGTATAATCAACTTCTCAGACAAGCTTTTTGCCTTAACGAGCAAATTTTCATCAACGCAAACTCCGCCAAAAATACTTCCTTCACCGTGCTGTCTTGTCCCCAAAAAGTCGCCCGCTCCCCTTTGCTTGAAGTCGTATTCGGCAAGATCAAATCCGCTATTTGTCCTTGCAAAGTATTCAAGTCTTTGACAAGGCTTTTCGTTTTTGCTTATCAAGAAACAATAACTGTCCTTTTTGCCACGTCCAACTCTACCTCTAAGCTGGTGCAACTGACTTAAACCATATCTTTCGGCGTCAAAAATCACGATATTTATCGCGTCTGCCACGTCAATTCCAACTTCAATTACGGTTGTACAAACCAAAATCATTATTTTCCCGTTAACAAAGTCAGTCATCGCTTTATTTTTGTCAGCTTCGTTCATTTGACCGTGAATAAGTCCAACCACGCTACCAAATTGTTTTTTCAGCTCTTTATACATTTGAACAGCCGAAATACTTTCTTCATCTTCTACTCGTGGACAAACTACGTACGATTTTTCTCCTATGAGCGTCCTCGTATAAATATAGTCAAACATCTCTTTTTCTTTGCTTTTTGGTACGAATTTTGTAAATATTTTCGCTTTTCCACTAGGCAAAGTCTTAATTACAGAAATATCAAGGTCGCCATACATAGTCAATGCTAAAGTTCTCGGTATAGGAGTTGCGGACATAACTAAGCTATCTGTATTAAATCCTTTATTCTCCAAATTTCCACGCTGCGCAACTCCAAAACGGTGCTGCTCGTCCACAACGGTAAGAGCAAGATTCTTGAACATAACGTTGTCTTGAAAAATTGCGTGCGTGCCTATGACAATTTGCGCGTTTCCGTTCTCTATATTAAACAACGCTTCATTTTGTCGCTCCTTACTCTGGCTAGAGCAAAGCAACTCGCACTTTATATCCCCAAAAAAATCAATAGCCTTGGCATAATGCTGACGGGCAAGAATTTCTGTAGGCGCCATTAGAGCAACTTGACAACCTGACAACGCAACGTAATACATTGCCGCGAAGGCAACGATAGTTTTGCCACATCCAACGTCCCCTTCTATAAGCCTATTCATACGTCTATCCGAGTGCAAATCGTTAATAATATTTTGCACAACCTGCGTTTGATCCTCGGTTAATTTGTATGGTAATGAATTTATAACTTTTCTCAAAGTGCTGACGTTATCATCATATCTATTTCTTTTTATTTGAGAGTTTTGCCCCTTTAGGAGCATAAATGTAGCCAAATTAAATGCAAGCATTTGCAAAGCCGCGTGATTTTTCGCGTTAAAAAGCTCGCCTTGATTAGAGGGCTTATGCAAAGCTCTAATACAGTGATTTAACGGCAAAAGCCCGTTTTTTTGACAAAACTCGTTCGAAATTTGTCCTTCAATTTTTACGTTATCAAGAATTTGCAAAATTGCTTCTTTAAGAATTTTGGACGGAATTGAGTTATATGGCTTATAAATAGTAACAATTTCGTCACATTTATCAACAAGAGTAATACTCGTAACGTATATTTGAAGATTTTTACCTACCTTCTTAATCTTGCCGACTATAGCATAAGAATTATCTTGTACAATTTGCTTTTTTACGTACGGTTGATTGAACCATACGCACTCAAAATTTACATCAGCTTGACTAAACGTAGCTTTTACGAACGAAAGTCCTTTGCGGACGAATTTAGCGATCGGAGCGGACCTTGCTACTGCTATAATTCTCGCTTCCTGCCCCACTTCAAAATCTGTTATTTTGCTAGATGCGAACACGTATTTGCTCGGAAAAACAGTAAGCAAATCAGCGGGCTTTGTTAAGCCTGCTTCCTTAAGCTTAAGTATTCGTTTGTATCCAAAGCCTTTAATTTGTTCAAACTGCATAATAACAAAAAAAAAGAGGGATCGACGTTTCAATCCCTCTCTAACCTTAATTTTTTATTCTAACGAGATTATATAGTAATACAAAGGCTGTCCGCCAAAATGAATATCAACGTCGCAACGCTTATACTTTTGAGTTAATTCTTCCGCAACATCGTTGGCTTCTTCTTCTTTAACGTTGTTGCCAAAATACAAGGTAATATTAGAAACGTCGTTAGTCATCATTTTGTCAACGAGCTCGGTAGTAACTTCCTTAACTTCTTCACCCTTGGCTACAATGTCCTTAGAATCAATACCGATAATATCACCTTCCTTGAGCTCCATATCGTTAATGTTAGTGCTTCTAACTGCATAAGTGACCATACCTGCACGAATACCGTTAATAGCTTCGCTCATAAAGTCAATATTGTTTTCGAGCGTATCTTCAGGATTAAACGCAAGTACAGCTGCAAGACCTTGAGGAACGTTAACAGTCGGAATAATAACAAGCTTGCGCTTAGAAATATTTTTTGCTTGTTCTGCCGCAAGAATAATATTCTTATTGTTGGGGAAGACGAATACGTTCTCAGCCGGAATTGCGTCGCAAGCACGAGCAATATCGTCCGCGCTAGGATTCATCGTTTGACCACCTTCGATAATATTATCTACAAGCAAATCCTTAAATATTGCAGCAAGTCCTTCGCCCGCGCATACCGAAACAAGTCCGTACGGCTTAAGCTCTTCCTTCTTTTTGCCAAGAATTGCTCTGTTTTGCTCGAGCATATTCTCAATTTTAAGCTTATCAAGCTCACCAAGCTCAAGCGCATGAGTAAGCACGACGCCCGGTTGATTAGAGTGAACGTGAACCTTTACCATAGAAAGATCGCCAATAACCAATACGCAATCGCCAATGGTCATAAGCTTTTCTCTAAATCTATCAATATCTGCCTCTGTCGTCCACTTATGCATATTTATAATAAAGAACTCAGTACAATATGCAAACTCAATGTCCGACAAATCTTGAATTTCAAAATGCGCTTCGTCGGAGAATTTAGAAGAGTTGTCTACGCTTACCGTGTCTTCAAACTCAATATTTTCTTCTTCTACACCGGCAACTACGTTATAAAATCCTTGCAAAATAACTAGCAATCCGCGTCCACCTGCGTCTACAACGCCAGCTTTTTTGAGAATAGGCAACAATTCGGGAGTAAGCTTAAGAGATTCCTCACCTGCCTGTAAAACGTCTTTCATGAACGCTTCCATATCCATATTGCGCTTTGCGTTCTTTGTAGCAAAATCGCTCATGGCCTTTACGACGGTAAGAATAGTACCTTCTTTCGGCTTAGTAACTGCCTTGTATGCAACTGCAGTACCCTTTTCTAAGCCTTTAGCAAACGACTTAGCTGTGATAGTTTCTTGCAATGCCATTTCAGAAGCCAAGCCCTTAAGAATCTGGCTCAAAATAACACCGCTGTTTCCTCTAGCGCCACGCAACGCGCCTTTTGCTAAGGCGTCGCACAACGAAGACATATTATTGCTTTGGCAAGCCGCAACTTCTTTAGCTGCCGAAAGCATTGTAAGTGACATATTTGTACCGGTATCACCGTCAGGAACAGGGAAAACGTTTAATGCGTCAACGTGTTCCTTATTAATATCTATTAATTTTGCTCCGTTAAGAATCATTTTACGGAACATATTACCCGTAATGGATTTGATCATAAATTACTCCTTAAAAAGTCAAAAGACAACGAGAAAAAAGTCGACTATACCTTAATGCCCAAAACGTTGACGTTAATCGTGTCAACAACCATGCCCGAAAATTTTTCCACGTCGTATTTTACAGATTTTTTCAAACTTTGCGCCACGGCTTCTATGTTAACTCCATATTTAAGAATAATATTGATGTCAATATAAATTCTATCACCGCTCGCAAAAACACGCACACCTCGCGATACTCTCGCTTTTTTGAAGATGCCCGTTACCGTTGCTGTGAGTCCTCTGGAAACAAGTTCCACCACACCGTAACATTCAAGCGCAGAACAACCGGCTATTTGCGCAATAGCCTC
>JAFVXL010000006.1 GCA_017501145.1 Clostridia bacterium
GCCAACGATTAATCAGTTGATCCGCAAGGGAAGGGAAAAGGTTAAGTATAAGTCTCTTAGTCCTATACTTGAGAACAATCCCCAAAAGCGTGGTGTGTGCCTTTCGGTAACTACGACCACCCCCAAAAAGCCTAACTCGGCTCTTCGTAAGATTGCAAGAGTAAGACTTGTTAACAAGATGGAAGGTACTGTTTATATTCCGGGAATCGGACACAATTTGCAGGAACATAGCGTCGTGCTTATTCGTGGTGGCAGAGTGAAGGATTTGCCTGGTGTGAGATATCACATCATTCGCGGCACGCTTGACACAGCAGGCGTAGCAAAGCGTAAGCAAGCTCGCTCTAAGTATGGTGCAAAACGCGCTAAATAATCATAGCGGACTTGCACGTTAAAAACAAAATAATATAAGGAGGACAAAAATTATGCCAAGAAGAAGCGGAGTTCCCAAGCGCAGCGTATTGCCTGATCCGATTTATAACAGCACGGTTATTACTAAGCTTACTAACCAAGTTATGATGGACGGCAAGAAAGGTATTGCGCAATCGATAGTATACGACGCATTTGACATTGTAAAGGAAAAGCTCAACACTGAGCCTATGGATATATTCAATCAGGCAATGGAAAACGTTATGCCTGTATTGGAGGTTAAGGCAAGAAGAGTAGGTGGCTCGACTTATCAAGTTCCCATCGAAATCAGACCTGACCGCAGACAAACTCTCGGAATTCGTTGGATCGTTTTCTTTGCTCGTAAGCGCAGCGAAAAGACCATGAAGGAGCGCCTTGCTGGTGAGATTATGGACGCATATAACAACACCGGTGCGGCTATTAAGAGAAAAGAAGAAATGCACAGAATGGCTGAAGCTAACAAGGCTTTTGCACATTACCGTTGGTAAAATAGAGGTAGCATTATGGCAGACAGACAATTTAGTTTGGAAAACACAAGAAATATCGGTATTATGGCGCACATCGACGCTGGTAAGACTACGACTACTGAACGTATTCTTTACTATACCGGAAAAAGCCACAAAATCGGTGAGGTTCACGAGGGCGCGGCAACCATGGACTGGATGGCTCAGGAGCAGGAGCGTGGTATTACCATTACTTCGGCTGCAACCACCACTCAATGGAAAGGCAAGCGCATCAACATTATCGATACCCCGGGCCACGTAGACTTTACCGTAGAGGTAGAGCGTTCGCTTAAGGTTTTGGACGGATCGGTGGCAGTTTTCTGCGCACGTGGTGGTGTTCAGCCCCAATCCGAAACCGTATGGCGTCAGGCTGACAAGTATGGCGTTCCCCGTATGGCTTACGTAAACAAGATGGACCGTGACGGTGCTAACTTCTTCAACGTTATTGATATGATGAAGACCAGACTTGGTGCAAATCCTGTTGCTATCCAGCTTCCTATCGGTAAGGCAGAATCCTTCCAAGGCGTTATCGACCTTATTGAAATGAACGCGGTTATCTACAAGGACGACCTTGGTAAGCAGATGGAAACTATCGCTATCCCCGAGGAATACGTAGAGCAGGCTCAGGAATATAGGGCTAAGCTTCTCGAAGCGGTTGCAGAAAGCGACGACGCTTTGATGGAAAGATTCTTCGAGAACGAGGGCGCAGACTTCACCATTGAAGAAATCAAGACTGGTCTTAGAAAGCTTACTCTTGCAATGAAGATCAACGTAGTAGTTTGCGGTTCGTCGTTCAAGAACAAGGGCGTACAAAAGCTCCTTGACGCTATCGTAGATTATATGCCCTCTCCGCTTGACATCCCCAACATCAAGGGTGTTAATACCAAGGGCGAAGAAGAAGAGCGCGTAACCGGCGACGATCAACCGTTTGCAGGCCTTGCGTTCAAGATTATGGCAGACCCGTTCGTTGGTAAGCTTGCGTTCTTCCGTTGCTACAGCGGAACGCTCGTTTCCGGATCGTACGTTCTTAACTCCACCAAGGGTAAGAAGGAAAGAATCAGCCGTATTCTTATGATGCACGCAAACAACCGTAGCGAAATCGATAAGATTTACGCAGGTGACATTTGTGCGTTCGTAGGACTTAAGGACACCACTACCGGTGATACGCTTTGCGATGAGGCTAATCCCATCATTCTTGAGAGCATGGAATTCCCCGAACCGGTTATTAGTGTAGCTATCGAGCCCAAGACCAAGAACGACCAAGAAAAGATGACTATGGCTCTTGTTAAGCTTGCAGAAGAAGACCCGACCTTCAAGACCTACACCGATCACGAAACCGGTCAGACCATTATCGCAGGTATGGGTGAGCTTCACCTTGACATTATCGTTGACCGTATGAAGCGCGAATTCAAGGTTGACGCTAATATCGGTAAGCCGCAGGTTGCATACCGTGAAACTATCCGTGACACCGTTAATGCCGAAGGCAAGTACGCTCGTCAGTCGGGTGGTAAAGGTCAATACGGACATTGTAAGATCACTATGGAGCCGCTTGAGCCGGGCGCAGGATATGTATTCGAGGACAAGACCGTTGGTGGTTCTATTCCCAAGGAATATATCCCCGCTATCGACAAGGGTATTAGAGAAGCAAGACTCTCCGGTGTGCTTGCAGGCTATGAGTGCGTTGACTTCAAGGTTACTGTTTATGACGGAAGCTACCACGAGGTTGACTCGTCCGAAATGGCGTTCCAGATCGCTGGTTCTATGGCGTTCAAGGACGGTATGAAGAAGGCTCGTCCTGTAATCTTAGAGCCTATCATGAAGGTAGATATCAGCCTTCCCGAAGATTATCTCGGAGCAGTTCAAGGCAACGTTTCGTCTCGCCGTGGACAGCTTATGGGTACTGACGACGTAAACGGAAGCAAGATGATTCACTCTGAAATTCCGCTTTCCGAAATGTTCGGTTATGCAACTGACCTTAGAAGCCGTACTCAGGGTAGAGGTAACTACACTATGACTTTCGACCATTATGCAGAAGTTCCCCGCAATATTGCAGAGAAAATTATGGGCGAAAGAGGCAAAAAAGAATAATTTTAACAAAATAGTGCATAAAAACGTTTGTTAAAAAACAAAAAACATTGTATAATTAAAAAGGTCGAGTGGTAAAAATAACCATGACACCTTCTCAATAAAGAGAAATTTTATTCAAAAAAAATAATTAAGATAATATTTGGAGGAATATTAAAATGGCAAAGGCTAAATTTGACCGTTCGAAGCCGCACGTAAACATTGGTACTATCGGACACGTTGACCACGGTAAGACCACGTTGACTGCAGCTATCACCATGACGCTCGCTGCTAAGGGTTTTGCAGAAAAGATGCGTTATGACCAAATCGACAAGGCGCCCGAAGAGAAGGCAAGAGGTATCACGATTAACACCTCGCACGTAGAGTATCAGACCGAAACTCGTCACTATGCTCACGTTGACTGCCCGGGCCACGCCGACTA
>JAFVXL010000007.1 GCA_017501145.1 Clostridia bacterium
CGCGCAAGCACGGTGTGCTTAAGGACAAGGATGAGAATTTTAAGGGAGACGACTTTTTGGAGGGTATAACTGCTGTTTTGAGCGTAAAAATGCAAAACGTGCAGTTTGAAGGCCAAACTAAGACCAAGCTTGGCAATCCAGAGGCAAGGGTAGCTATCGAGCATCTTGTAGTGACAGAGCTAAATAAATATTTCGAAAAGCATAACACTAAGCATACTATAGATGCAATACTCAAAAAGGCGCTTATGGCGGCTAAGGTCAGAGAAGAAGCGCGTAAGGCTAAGGAAATAACCAGACAAAAAAACAGCATAGAAAACTTTAATCTCGTAGGCAAGCTAAGTAACTGTACCGGCAGAAAGGCGGCGGACAACGAGCTTTATATAGTCGAAGGCGACTCGGCAGGAGGGACTTGCAAGCAGGCGCGTAACCGTCATTATCAAGCTATTTTGCCACTTCGAGGCAAGCCGCTCAACGCCGAAAAAAAGCGTATCGACCAAGTGTTAGACAACGTAGAAATTCGTACAATCATTTCTGCGCTTGGATGCGGAATAGGCGACGATTACGACGAGTCCGACCTTAACTTTGACAAGGTAATAATCTTGTCCGACGCGGACCAAGACGGTGGACACATAAGAGCTATTTTGCTTACCTTCTTCTTCCGCTATATGAAGGAGCTTATTACAGGCGGTCACGTTTATATAGGTATGCCGCCGCTTTACAAGGTGTATAAGCGCGACGTGGTAGAGTATGCGTACAACGACGAGGAGCTTGAAAAGGCAAAGGCTAAGATAGGCAGAGGATATGATATTCAGCGCTACAAGGGGCTTGGCGAAATGAACAGCGAGCAGCTTTGGGAAACGACTATGGATCCCAAGCGCAGAACGCTTATACAAGTTTCGATAGATGACGCAGCCGAGGCGGAAAGACTGGTGTCTATACTTATGGGTGACGCAATCGAAAAACGTAAGGCGTTTATTATCGAAAATGCGAACTTTAATAGAGAAGACAATTTTAAGGTAGGTTAACGATATGGAAAGCGCAAATACTATATACAAAACTATGGAAGAGGTAATGACCGATTCTATGATTCCGTACTCTGAGTACGTAATTATGGATAGAGCGTTACCCAGAGTTGAAGACGGACTCAAGCCCGTTCAGCGCAGAGTGCTTTATTCTATGGCTGAGCTGGGTATAAATCCCGACAAGCCGCACAAAAAGTGCGCGCGTATCGTTGGCGATTGCCTTGGTAAATATCACCCGCACGGAGATTCTTCTGTGTACGGAGCGCTTGTTCGTATGGCTCAGCCGTTTAATATGGGCTCGGTGCTTGTTGACGGACACGGTAATTTTGGCTCAATCGACGGCGACGGACCTGCTGCAATGCGTTATACCGAAGCTCGCCTTGCGCCTCTTGCGCTTGAGCTTATGAGAGATCTTGACAAAGATACGGTAAATTGGCAGCCTAACTTTGACGATAGCCTTACAGAGCCGTGTTATTTGCCCGGAAGATTCCCGAATTTGCTTGTTAACGGTGCAACGGGTATAGCGGTAGGACTTGCGACCAACATTCCTCCGCACAATCTTGGAGAGGCGATTGATGGCGTTATTGCGTATATAGACAATCCGCGTATAAAGCTTGCCGATATGATGAAGATAATTAAGGGCCCCGACTTTCCGTCAGGCGGCGTGCTTATATACGGAGATTTGGTCAACGCTTACGAAACAGGAAAGGGTAAAATTGCGATTAGAGCAAAAATTCACATAGAAAACGAAGGCGAAAAAAGGCTTATTGTAATAGACGAATTGCCGTTTCAAGTAAACAAAGCGGCACTATTAGAAAGTATTCTTAAGGTTCGTGAAGAAAAAAAGGATGCGCTTTCGTGTATTAGCGAAATAACCGACGAATCTGACCGTAACGGTATGCGCGCCGTAATTAAGGTAAAAAAGGACGGCGACGTAGATAAAATTTTGGAAATTTTGTTTAAGACCACCAATTTGCACGTTTCGTACGGTATCAATATGGTAGCAATAGCTGATGGCAAGCCGCAACAAATGGGCTTGCTAGACATTATAGCGTACTACGTAAATTATCAACGCGGTCTTATCATAAGGCGCACAAAGTACGAGTTAGATCAAGCTAAGGAGCGCGCGCATATTTTGGAAGGCTTGGTCGTTGCGGTAAAAAATATTGACGAAGTAGTTCATATTATCAAGACAAGCAAAAACACTACCGAGGCAAAAGAGCGACTTAGAGCAAGATTTTCGCTTAGCGAAAGACAAGTTCAGGCAATTATTGAGCTTCGTCTTGGCCGTCTTACCGCATTAGAGGTATACAAGCTTGAGCAAGAATTAGAGGAGCTCCATAAGCTTATAGAAAAGCTCACTCAAATTCTTGGCAGCAAAAAGCTTCAGATGGAAGTCGTTAAGACCGAAATGAGCGAAATAAAGCGCAAGTACAAGTATAACCGCAAAACCGAAATTATTTCGGATATCAAAAAGTACAAAATTTGTCGCGAACAAGACAATAAGCTTGCCGACGAGTACGTTGTTGCATTGACCGAAAACAACGGCATCAAGAAAATGCTAAACAAAAACTTTAGTATGGCCACTAAAGAATTTGGAGAAAACAGCTCGCTTAACGAGGTTTGTCGCCAAATTGTAACGCTCAAGTCGGACAAAAAGTTAAGCTTGTTTACTAATCTTGGTAACTGCTACAAGCTTAGCGCAGAAGAAATCATTGACGGCAAATGGCGTGAAAAGGGCGCGCAGCTTAAGGATATTATCAAAGAATTTGCGCATAACGAAAAGGTTATTTATGCTCATCCGGGCGACGTACCACAAGGCGAAGTATATTTTTATACCAAGGACGGCATGGTCAAAAAGACTCCGTGGAGCGAATATACATTGCTTAAAAACGCTTATCAGGCGATCAAGCTTAAAGATGGCGACGAGGTAATAGGTATGGAAACGGTGGTGGACGGAGCTTCGCTTGTGTTTACCACTGCATCGGGTATGTGCCTTAGGTGTGCTGTGGACGATATTCCGTCGCAGGGCAGAATTTCGGCGGGCGTAAAGGGTATTAAGCTTAGTGACAAGGACGAGGTGCTGTCAGCTTCGCA
>JAFVXL010000008.1 GCA_017501145.1 Clostridia bacterium
TCGCAGGTGGCGCTTCGGATTCGGATTTGTTTTTCAGCGAAATAAAAAAAGACGTCGGTATTACGGATTTTGAGATTTTGAACGGATTTTCTTACGTAAATTTTTGTGGTAAAACGCTTTACGTTGAGGGAATTGTAAAGATTGAAAAAATTTCCGACGTGCAAATTATAGTTCGCGCAAAAACAGCCTCTTTGGAGATAGTTGGACAGCTTAAGGTAGATGATATTACCGAAAGGTCTATCGTTATCAGCGGAAGAATTGATAACGTATCTACAAGGAGATTAAAATGAAACCGTCAGTAACATTTGAAATATTTGGACTTAATCAGCTTAAGCTAATTAATGCCTTTAGGCTAAACGGAATTACGGTTAGTGGACTCAATAGGGTCAGCCAAAAGCAAATGATTCTTTCGGTTCATTACGCTTTCGTAACTAAAGCCAAAGAATTGATGGATAATTATGGCTTTAGTTACGAAATTTTGCACGAGAATAGCTTCAAAAAGCTTGTTTTATCATTGCTTGGTAGAGTAGGTTTGATTGTGGGTATGGTAATTGTCGTCGTTTTGGCGATAATTGCGAAGTCGTTTTTGTGGAAAATTGATATTGAAGGCAACAGCTCGATTGACGAGCTCGCCATAATCAAAGCATTAAAAAACAGCGGTATTTTCGTCGGCTGCAAAAACGATTTTGATAAAGAATTAGTAGAAGAATCTCTGCTTGCTTTGGATGAAATTTCAGCTGTTTCAGTGCGCAAGATTGGTACTACGCTTAGGGTTGAGATATTAGAAAGCTCTCATATTAGCGCGGCAAAGCAAGCTGGTGATATAGTTAGCTTATATGATGCCGAGATTGTTAGGATAGTGATAAACAGTGGCTCTGCTAAGGTGAGGATTGGAGATAGGGTAAGCATTGGAACGACCTTGATTGAAGGCTGGGAATATGATACCGAAGGTAATCCATTGATGCAGGTAACCGCGCAAGGAGAGATTTTTGGTAAAGTTAATTTTACTTATAGCGAAATTGCATCGCTTGATAGAGAATTGCGCATAGATGAGCCACTTACCAATACGACTTTGCAGTTGTTTGGATTGACAATAGGCAAAGAACCACTTATCGATTATAGACACGAAAAAGTTACGACGAAAACAAAAGTAGGCTCGATATTGCCGCTGTATGCTAAAACTACCAAATATTATAAACTGGTAAGCTACGAAATTACACTTGACGAGTTGATAAAAAGTGTTACGGATAAGGCAATAAATAACCTAATTATTAATGCAGGCAGTAGCCCTATCACTACGACCGCTTCCGCTAAGCTTATAGCGGAAAACGTGTATAGAATCACCGTACATATTGAAGCGGAAGTTTCTATTGGAGGCAAGAAGGTTGACGAAAATTTTGGAAATTGATGCCGATAGCTTGATTAAGCTTTTCGACAGATTAGATGAAAATATTCAGCTTATAGAAAAGGAGCTCGACATAACGGTTAGAACAAGTGACGGCGGACTTGCTTTAAGTGGTGATGATGCTAACGTAAGCAAAGCGATAGAGCTAATTGATGTTATTGTTAAGCTTATCAAAAAAGGTGAAAATATAACTAAGGGTAAAATTCGTCAATGTATAAACTTGATAGAATTAGATCAAAAAGATGAAATAATAAATTTAAGCACCGATATTGTTACGACAACAGCTAAGGGAAAGCAAATTAAGTGCAAAACTTTAGGTCAACGTAACTATGTGCGCGCCATCAAAAACAAAACTATTGTATTCGGCATAGGCCCTGCCGGCACAGGAAAGACGTATCTTGCAGTTGCGCTTGCTGTAGCAGCATTTAAGGCAGGGGAGGTTGAGAAAATTTTGTTAACCCGTCCAGCTATTGAAGCAGGTGAAAAGCTCGGATTTTTGCCCGGAGATTTGCAAACAAAGGTGGATCCGTATTTGCGACCGCTATATGACGCGTTGCAAGATATGTTTGGAATAGATAGCTATGTTAGGCTTATGGAAAGGGGCATAATCGAAATTGCTCCATTGGCATATATGAGAGGTAGAACACTCTCAAATTCGTTCATAATTTTGGACGAAGCCCAAAACACTACTCAAGAGCAAATGAAAATGTTCTTGACACGTCTTGGTGAAAACAGTAAAATGGTTATTACCGGTGATGATACGCAAATTGATTTGCCATACGGTAAATCGAGCGGTCTCATAACTGCGTCAAAAATTCTCTCGGGAATTGAGGAAATAGAAATTTGTAAATTTACGGACAAAGACGTTGTTAGACACGAGCTTGTCCAAAAAATTGTAATTGCATACGAAAAAGCTTTTAATAAAGAGGAGTAATTGTATGGAGCCAAGCGAAAATTTGCAAAAATCAATGTTTAACGCCGTATTGATGCTAATCGGCTTAAGCGTTTGGATTGTTGCAGTAACGCTTATAAGGTTTATTTTTATAGACAAAATGAGCAGTATGTTTACTTTGCCTATTTTGTCATACATTGCTATAAGTGTAGGATTTTTGTTTTTAATAAACGGCTTAATACTGTTTATGTATTTTGTGCTTAAGCTTAATATGCGTTCGCAAAAGGAACAAACAGCAACATTTTTTGTTATTGCGTTTACTTATACGTTGTGTATATACGGCTCGATTGTTAACGTATATATTATGCCTATGTTCCTAAACGCGTTAATTCTTGCTCAGCTTGGTCAAAAAAATCAGGCAATGTTGGCAAACTTCGTCAATTCGGCGTTTATTACTTACGCGCTTATGATTGTTAGCTTAGTGACAGGGCAGTCGCTTTTGCCTGTTATCGTAATGATGGTAACTGGCTTGTTGTGTGGCGGTGTGGCTGCGCTTGTGCTTAGTAGAGATGCGTCAAGACTTGCGTTTACTATAAAAAGTTTTTTCATTTGTGTATGTGCAATATTTATTATGAGGGTTATGTCGTTTATAACGCTTGAGTCTGATCTAATTAGCATGGATACCGTTTATATGGGTATTTCGGCTATTGTACAATTTTCGTTGGCTCTCGTTATTTCGCCTATAATAGAAAGAATATTCAATCTTGTAACGAACGTTAGGTTGATGGAATTAACGTCGCATACTTCTCCGCTTATCAATAGGCTACTAAAAGAAGCGCCCGGAACGTTTAATCACTCGTTGGCGGTAGCGTCGTTTGCGCAAATGTGCGCAACAAGCATAGGCGAAAATCCGTTTTTGGCTATGGCTTGTGCGTATTATCATGATGTAGGCAAGCTCGCAAATCCGCTATATTTCAAAGAAAATCAATCCGACTATAATCCGCATGATGATATTTTGCCTGAGGTTAGCGCAGAAATTTTGCGTTCACATACTGACTATGGATTTGCTCTTTGTGAAGAATATCATATTCCGGAAGAAATTAGTCACGTAACCGTTCAACATCACGGTACAATGCTTATTCCTGTGTTTTATCATAAGGCAAAAAAGCTTACGGATGGAACTGTAGACCAAGACGAATATTGCTATCACGGCATTACTCCAAGAACTAAGCTTGCCGCGCTTATAATGATTTGCGATAGCAGCGAAGCAGCGATTAGGGCAATGGACCAGCCTGACGGAGATAAGGTTGACAAGCTCTTAAGAAAGCTTATTAGCGATAGATTAGAAAGCGGACAATTTGATAATTGTGAAATAACTATGCGTGAGCTTAATGCAATTCGCGAAACTATTATTAACGCATATGGTGGATTGTTCCACAAGCGTTTGCAATATCCGGAGGGCAAATGATAAATATTTTTACGTCAGAACCGGAAGAATTGTTCGATAAGGTTGCAGCGAGCGCTTTTGAAACGCTTAAGCTTAGCGGCGATGCTATGGTTGAGCTGGTTTTTTATAATGAGCAAGAAATCAGAGAGCTAAATTTGCAAACTCGCGGAATTGATAAAAGTACGGACGTGTTAAGTTATCCTAATTTGGACGAAATTAAGCCGTTTGCACGTGAAAATTATCCGTTTGATTTTGATGAGGAAACAAATTGTGTGTTTTTGGGTAGTATTGTAATTTGTGAGCAAATCGCAAAATTACAAGCGCAAGAGTATGGGCATTCGGTAGTTAGAGAACGCGCATATTTGTTTTTGCATGGGCTTTTGCATTTGCTTGGCTACGACCATATGGACGAAGCTGACAAAAAAGTTATGAGAGAAAAAGAAGAGGCGGTATTATCTGACTTGGGAGTTTATAGATGAAATCAGGATTTGTTACGCTTATAGGAAGACCTAATGTAGGTAAAAGCAGTTTGATTAATGCGCTTGTTGGCGAAAAGGTCAGCATTGTTTCACCAAAGCCGCAAACTACTCGTGATAGGATTATGGGTATTTTGAACGAGCCTAATCTTCAAATGGTATTTGTTGATACTCCAGGTATTCATAAGCCTAAGACTAAGTTGGGCGAGTATATGAATAAATGCATTTCTAGCGCGACAGCGGACGTAGATGTGCTAGTGGCTGTGTTTGATGCAAGTAAGGGTGTTAATGGCGACGATTTAGACAGACTATCAACATATCTTAAGATGAATTGTCCTGTTGTAGTAGTTCTTAACAAAATCGACCTTGTATCTAAAGAACGTACGCTTGAGCTTTTAGGTAAGTTTACACCGTACGTAGAGCAGGGCGTAAAGGAAATTATTCCGTGCTCTTGCTGTAAAAGATTAAATATTGATGCGCTCAAAAAGACACTTGCTTCATTTATGCCCGAGGGTCAGCAGTATTTTTTTGATGACGAAATTTCTGATAAGCCGATTAGTTATATGATTTGCGAAATTATACGCGAGAAGGCGCTGCTTTTGTTGCAAGATGAAATCCCGCACGGACTTGGCGTAACTATGCAGTCATACGTTAAAGAGGGTAATCTTACCAAAATAGAATGTGATATTATTTGTGAAAGAGATTCACACAAGCAAATAGTTATAGGAGATGGCGGAGATATGATTAAGAAAATAGGACAATCCGCTCGTAGGGATATAGAAAGATTGGTAGATACCAAGGTTTTCTTAAAGCTTTTCGTTAAGGTTAGGGAAGATTGGCGTAATAATAGAAACGTAATTCGCGACGTTGGATATAACGATAACTAATTGCGCAAACTATCTCTATGGATAAAAAAGTAGAAGATATTGCGTGGGAAATGTTT
The DNA here is from genome assembly GCA_017501145.1 of Clostridia bacterium. Lineage (GTDB taxonomy): Bacteria > Bacillota > Clostridia > Christensenellales > Pumilibacteraceae > CAG-552. Next base: position 5,164 of record JAFVXL010000008.1, read on the forward strand.
GTAAAAACAGGCGAAATGGGTTATTATTTGTTGTATAAAAATATCAAGAAAGATGAATAAAAGTATTACTGCGATAGTGCTAAAAAGTGAAGATTACCGTGATTTTGACAAAAAACTTAAGCTTTTTACCGAAAATGGCGAAGTTATGTCTGTCATAATTAGGGGAGTTAAGAAATCAAATGCAAAATTAAGGTATGTTGCACAGCCTTTTTCGTTTTGCAATTTTGAGCTAAGCGGTAGGGGGAATTCATCCAACGTTGTAACGGGTGCAACCGTAATAGAGGACTTATTCAAGATTGCCGATTATAATGTGTATACAGCTGGTTGCGTAATGCTTGAAGCTGCTGAAAAAGCGTGTGAAATTCAACCCAATAAAGAGCTGTTTTTGTTGCTCTTAAGAAGAATTAAGGATCTTTTGTATGGAGATTATGATCCATTGATTAGCGCTATTTCATATTTGCAAAACGCTATACATAAAAGTGGATATTCGTATATGTATGATAAACCGATTAGCAATCCGACCTCGGTTATCGAGCTGCTTGCCTGTACTGAAAATCTAAGCGTACAGTTTACAGCATCGAAAGAACTGATAGCAAAAACTTTTAATAAAATTACTGCGAGATTTGAAGAGAAATTTTCGTGTATACTTATTAGCAAGGCGTATATTATATAAATAATTTTCGCCTTGCTTTTTTATAGCGTGTTCGAGCGCAGTATTATATAAGTAGAAAGAAAAATTGTAATTTTTTGTAGAAATAGTCGATTTTATGCAATTATGAATAAAAAATCAGTTGCATTTAAGAAATTAAAATGCTATAATAAACCGATTAAAAAATAAGGAGTTTTACAAATGTCAAAAAAGTTTGTATATTTGTTCAGCGAAGGTAACACTTCCATGAGAGCTTTGCTCGGTGGTAAAGGTGCTAACCTCGCAGAAATGACCAGCCTTGGACTTCCTGTTCCTCAAGGTTTTACCGTTTCGACAGAAGCTTGTACTCAGTATTATGAAGACGGTAGAAAGATTAACAAAGAAATTGAAGATCAAATTTTTGCTGCTCTTGCTAAAATCGAAGAGATGTATGGCAAAAAGTTTGGTGACGAAAACGATCCGTTGCTTGTATCGGTACGTAGTGGCGCAAGAGCTTCTATGCCTGGTATGATGGATACTATTCTTAACCTTGGTCTTAACGATAAGGCTGTAGAAGGACTTGCAAAAAAGACCGGTAATCCCAGATTTGCTTATGACTCGTACCGCAGATTTATTCAAATGTTCTCGGACGTAGTTATGGAGCAATCAAAGAAAGTTTACGAAGAAATTTTGGACGAAATCAAGAGTGCTAAGGGATGTAACAGCCTTGGTGCTTGAAGGAGGAGGACTTCGCGGAGTGTTCACCTGCGGAGTGAACATTACAGACGATATGCTCGAAAAATACAGATAAATCATTATTTTTATCCCTAAATCCTATTCTAAGATGAAA
>JAFVXL010000009.1 GCA_017501145.1 Clostridia bacterium
CTTCTTTTGTTATTAAGCCTTTATCATATGCTTCTTGCAAGGTATACAAGTTGCTGCTTAACGCGCAAAGCTGATTATAGTCATTTTCTCTTTCTTCTTCTAATCTTTCCACTTCGCCTTGCAATTGTGTTATCTGTCCAAGCAAGCCGTCTTTTTCTTGCTCTAAAGCATCAATCTTACTTGACTGCTCCTGTAGCTTTGCTTCTATCTCAGCAAGTTTGCTTTCAGTTTCCTTGGGCGTACATGCTACCAGCGCAAACAGCATAATTACCACTAAGCCTAAACTTAAAATTTTCTTCATAATTGCTCTCCTATATAAACTATTTGTTATATTTTACCATACACTATTAGATGTGTCAACACTTATAAAAAAGTTTCATTAAATTTTCACATTTAGACGGTAAAAAGGAGCGAACTTTTTGTCTTTTTAGATTGCCACGCTAACGCTCGTGGGCGACACTACGGATGCTTAGAGCTTACCCCACCTATAAAAAATCACCCTTGACTAACCGACAAGAGTGATTTTTTACATAAGTGTTTTACAACTCGTAAATATCTACGCCTACGTGAGCATCGTACGGCGGGAAATTAACTGAAATAACCTCGTTTTTTGAGGTGGGTACGTTTTTGCCTACGTAGTCGGGACGGATGGGCAGCTCGCGGTGTCCTCTATCGATAAGAACGGCAAGCTGAATAGCCGCTGCTCTGCCGTGCTTAAGAATAGCCTCCATAGCCGCGCGCACAGTTCTACCTGTGTACATAACGTCATCTACCAAAACCACCTTCTTTCCGGTTACGTTAATGTCAAGCGTGGTTAAAGTGCTCTTTTCGCCTTCTTCTAAATCGTCACGATAAAGACTAACGTCAAGCTCTTGGACAGGAAGCTCAACGTCGGTTGCCTTATAGATAACCGTCCTAATGCACTCCGCTAGCGGCAAGCCACGGCTCTTTACTCCCACCAAAACAACGTCGTCAACACCCTTGTTTTTCTCGATAATTTCGTGAGAAATACGGGTAAGCGCTCTAATAACACCAGCTTCATCCAAAAGTTTTGCCTTAAGTTCCATAAAATTTCTCTCCTTTGTTATATTATTTCGTTAAGTGATACGACGAAGTCTACACTGTCTGCAATTTCTAAGCCGGCAAGAAGTAACGCTTCTCCGTATAAAATTTTTGTTAATTTAGTAAGCTTTTCGCCATCTGTCTCAAGCATTTGATTAGCGCGCTCAATTAGCGGATGGCTGGGGTTTATTTCCATAACACGCGTTGCCTTAACACCCTTACCGTTAGGCATAGCGTTCAAAATTCGCTCCATTTCAAGCGAAATTTCGCCTTCGGCGCTTATGCAAGCAGGGTATGCGCCAAGGTTTTCGTTGACACGAACGTCTTTAACCTTGCCCTCAAGCTCCTTGCCCATAAATTCAAGCAGCGCTTTGAGCGATTCGTTGTCCGTCTTTTCGCCGGCAGAAACGGCAGGAGTAAGCTTGTGTCCGTCGTATTCGCCAAGAACCTTCATTACGAATTCGTCGATTTGGTCGGTTAGGTACAGCACCTCTACGCCCTTTTGCTTAAAGCTTTCTACCTTGGGCATACGCTCTATAAGCTCTACGCTCTTGCCCGCTGCATAAAAAATGTCCTTTTGCTCCTCGCCCATACGAGAAACGTATTCTTTAAGCGTTGTAAGCGAGCCAAGAGATGAACGGAACAAAATTATATCCTTAAGCTCGTCCTTTTTTGCGCCAAAATTGTCGTATACACCAAACTTAATGCTTGCGCCGTACTCAGAAAAAATCTTCTCGTACGTTTCTCGGTCTGACGAAAGCAGCTTGCTAAATTCCGAAACGATACGCTTATTTATTCCGTTAGCGAGCGATTTAAGCTGGCGGTCCTTTTGGAGCATCTCGCGTGAAATATTTAGCGAAAGGTCCGCGCTGTCCACTATTCCGCGCAAAAATCCAAAGTGCTGCGGCAATAAGTCCTCGCAACTTTCCATAATAAGCACGCCATTGCAATAGAGCGATAAGCCACGCTTAAAGTCAGCGTTATAATACCCCATTGGTGTTTTGCCGGGTACGTATATTAGCGCGTTGTACGTAAGCGCGCCTTCAATCGCCGCCGCAAAGTGGTACAACGGATCTACTGGATCGTAATATCTGGAGCGATAGAAGGCAAGATAATCGTCCTCAGTAACCTCGCTCTTTTTGCGCTTCCATATAGGCAAACGGCTGTTAAGCGTCCTAAGCTCTTTGTATTCTTCCCACTCATCGCTATCTTCCTTTTTGCGCTCCGAGGTGCAAAGCATATTTATCGGATAGCGAATATAATCCGAATATTTTCTAACAAGCTCGCCTATCGTCCACTCGGACAAATACTCATCCGTTTTGTTATCTTCGCTATTTGGCTTAAGATACAATGTAATAGTAGTGCCGCTTTGGTCGCGCTCGCCTTTTGTTATAGTATAACCGTCGCTACCGCAGCTTTCCCAAACGAAAGCCTCGCTCTCTCCGTATTTTTTGCTAACGACTTTTACCTTGTCCGCTACCATAAACGCCGAATAAAATCCTACGCCAAACTGACCTATAAGCTCTTCGTCCGTCTTGTGCTCCGACTTAAACTTAAACGTGCCGCTCGATGCGATAGTACCAAGGTTGTCCTCTAAGTCGGACTCGTTCATGCCTATTCCGTTGTCAATTACGGTAAGCGTGCGTTCCTTTTCGTCTATTGCAATCTCAATTTTGAAATCTCTGCTTGCGCCCTCGTCGGTAAGCGAAACGAAATGAAGCTTGTCTATTGCGTCGCTTGCGTTAGAGATCAGCTCTCGCAAAAATATCTCCTTGTTGGTATAAATGGAGTTTATCATAAGCTCCAAAAGTCTTTGCGATTCTGCCTTAAATTTTTTCATCTATAATTCTCCTTGTGGTTTTTTACAAAAAACTTATATACGTGCTAATTTATTAGCGACAAAAGCTCGTTTATCTCCATAGCGCCCTCAAGCAAGCCTGACAGCTTTGCCTTGCGTTTTTGCAGCTCTACGATTTTTTGCTCAAGCGTTCCGTCAAGCAACAACGAATACACCTGTACGGATTTGTTTTGACCTATGCGGTACGCTCTGTCCGTTGCTTGGTTCATAACCGATATGTTCCACCACGGATCATAATGAATTACTACGTCTGCGCCCGTTAGATTAAGTCCCGTGCCGCCAGCTCTTAGCGATATCAAAAACACCTGCGTTTCGTCCTTGTTAAATCTATTAACAAACTTCATACGCTCGGACTTTGGCGTATCGCCCGTCAGCATATAGTTGGTAATACCGCGGCTAAGAAGCTCTGCCCTAATAACGTCAAGCATAGAAGTAAACTGCGAGAATATTAACGTCTTGTGTCCGCCCTTGATTGCCGAATCAACGAGCTGCATACACGCTTCGAGCTTAGCCGAATTACCTTTGTATAAGCTGTCTTCAAGCGACGGATCGCAGCATATACGGCGCAGCTTAGTTAGCATAGTAAGGATGGTGATTTTGTTTACATCCGTTCCCATAAGGCTCTTTTTGATAAGCGCAAGATGAGCCTTGTAATATTCTTCCTGCTCTCCTGTAAGCGGACAAGCAATATCCGTTTCTACCTTGGGCGGCAATTCTTTTAGCACGTCAGACTTAAGTCTACGCAAAACAAACGGCATAACAAGTCTACGTAATTCTTCAGCTGCCTGAGCGTCTCCGCCGACAATCTTAACCTCAAACTTTTCTTTGAATTTTGCGTAGCTAAACAAGTAGCCGGGCATTATAAAGTCAAATATCGACCACAGCTCCGAAAGGCTGTTCTCAATAGGTGTTCCCGTAAGCGCAAAACGGTGCTTGCTCTTAAGCGCTTTGACCGCTCTGGAGTTCTTGGTTTCGGGGTTTTTGATATACTGCGCCTCGTCTATTACCGCAAGGTCAAACTCCATAGTATAATGCTCTATATCGCGCCTAATTAGCTCAAACGAGGTTATAACTACGTCGTACAAATGCGCCTTTTGCGTAAGCAATATGCGTTCTTCTTGGCTTCCCATTATGCAAAGCACGTTAAGAGAAGGCGCAAACTTTTTGAATTCGCTCTCCCAGTTAAGAATAAGCGTCGTAGGACATACGATTATGGTCTTTTGCTTTTGGGCAAGAATAAGCGTGATTATTTGCAAGCTCTTACCTAGTCCCATATCGTCAGCCAAAATTCCACCGTAACCGCTTTGCTGTAAGCTTGCAAGCCAATTTAGTCCTACTTTTTGATACGGACGCAATACGCCTTGTAGCTTATGCGGAATTTCGCACTCCACTCTTTCTATTTGCAAAGCGCTGTCACCCTTTATATCATAAAATTCGCTAAGACTCTCTTTGATATGCGGAGCGTAATATGACGGAACGGACAGTGTGCCGTTGAGCTTTAGCACATCCGCAAGCGCTCTAAGTCCCGGATCGTCAACGTCCACAAAATCATCGCCCAGCCTAATATATTTTTTTCCTTGAGCCGCATTAATAATTTTGAGCAGCTCCTCGTAAGTAAAGTCGTCGTCACTTACGTCTAAATCTATAAGGTCTCCGCTAAGCTTGACGCCAACCTTTACCCCGGGCGGCTTGCGAATAGTTACCTTTTGAAGCTCGCTAGACAAATATACGGCGCATATTCTTCTTATGTCGCGCAGCCCGTCTGTTAGTAGCTTATAAACGTCGTCGTCACTCTCTAAGACAAGATGTGGGAAATATGGGAAATACTTAGCAAGGCTCTCCTTGAGCATATCCTCCGCCTCGTAATCCCTATCACCAAACGATTCGGTAAATATATCCACCTCGTCTTCGCCATATAAGCACTCTAGCCTTCCCTTTACCACACCGCTGTCCTTATCTAAGTATAACGACGCCTTAAGTGGCGGAACAGTAAACGCGCTAAGATTAACGTCACTTTCTACGAGCGCAAACTTCTCTATTTCGACTAGCACGTTGTTATAAAATCTTCCTATATCCGCATCGCTTACGAATATCTTCTCACGTGAATTAAGTAGGCTAAGAAGCTTGTACGTTGATTCTACGTATGACGTTGTAACTCTAAAAATTCTACCCGCTGTCATTACATAATCGTAACGCTTGCCCTTAAGCAGCTTAAATTCGTTAAGCGCGGAGCTGATTTCGTATCCGCCGTCCTTCCTTGTTACGTTAATGGTAGGTCTTAACGCGTCAATTTCTCGTACTATATGACGCATACCCTCGCTCGCGCCACTTTCCTCTATTTCTACAAGCCCATCTACCGAATCTACGAAGTCGTCGAAGTCGGACGGCGTAATGTCGATACGGTCCTTGACGGTCTTGCCCTGATCTATGCGCTCCTTGGCTGTACGCGTCAAAAACATAACAAGAGGCTGGGAGGCTTCGTCAAAGTTCTCCGCAATATGCTCAAATGCAAGCGACGCGCCATATCTATGGTACTGAGCCGATATCATATACGAACAAAATTCGCCTATATCACGCACCTTATACATACGCTTTTTTCCTATCAAAAATCTCAGCGTAAGCGAATCGTCACTGCCAAAGCTAAGAATAGGCGCAAGCCTAACCGGTGGTAGCTCCTTCAATATCTTCGCTCTATTCATCTTAGCATAGGAGCGGATAATACCTTGCACACAGCCGTCCGAAACCTGCTTTTTCATCTCTATTGCGCTTTGCGGATTTTTTTCCTCGTAAGTAAGCGCGGTGGCAATAATATGCTTGCACGGTCCGTCGCTTAGATTAAAGCTTACGCAATCGCACGAATAATCATAAAGTCCACCCTGCTCGTCAAAAACGATTTTCGTTTGGTAATCGCGGTGACCGCGCACCGTAGCAGAAATAACCGTCTTTCCACCCAATTGCGTTTCGACAATATTGCTTACCTTGTTATCATAAAATCGCTTTTTTGCCGAAGTAAAGGCGTTGGCTTGGCTCTCGCTATATAATGATTCAAAATCGTGCATCTAAAACTCCTTCTTGTTGAATAACTATTATAGCACACTTTGAAAAATTTTTCAATAAAAAAAGGCGATTCTCAAAAACTTAATTGTAAGAATTGCCTTTTTGTTTTATAATGCGTAATTTTTCGATTTTTTACATAATGAACTGCACGGTACAAAATGCTGCGTATATGCACATCAGCGCTATACCTTGCCAACGCGCCAGCTTGCCCTTGATTAGAGCAGGCACGGTCATAAGCAACATAACCAACAGCATAACGGGAATATCTATTACTAAAGATGCGTTTATTCCGAATATCATACTGCTTGCAGGTACTGTAAACGGCGCAATCGTCATAGAAAGACCGCTTACCAATACGAGATTAAATAAGTTTGCGCCTATGATATTACCGAGCGAAAGCGAGCCGTGTCCTTTAGAAAGCGAGGTTATTGCGGTAACAAGCTCAGGAAGCGAAGTTCCAAGAGCAACAAAGGTAAGCGCTATTACCGATTCAGGAACGCCCAAGCCTTGCGCAATAACAGTTCCGTTATCTACCAAAAGGTCTGCTCCAAGCGCGATAAGCGCTGCTCCGACAATTAAGAACAAAATATCCTTTGCTATAGAAAGCTTGCTCTTTGGCTCGTCAGCCTCTTTTGGCTCTACTTCATTTTTTTCTAAGTCTATTTCGGGCTGCTCGCTCTTTTCCTTTTTTGCGCTTTTGACTGCCTGCGTAATAAGTACGGTCATATACGCAACAAAAATTGCAAGCAAAATTATTCCGACACCGCGCGAGAATTCGCCAAAGAAATAAGATACGATAGCATAAATTATCGCCGCGCTAAAGAAAAATATAACCGGCATTATAAACGTCTTTCTATCTACTTTGGCAGGTCTTATAGCGATAGTAATAGCCGCAATAAGCGCGGTATTGCAAATAATAGAGCCTATTGCGTTACCGTACGCTATTTCACCGTGTCCGCTTACTGCAGATGTCGCCGAAACCATAACCTCGGGCAAGGTCGTTCCTATCGAAACGATAGTTGCTCCAATAATTATTTCGGGCACACGCAATCGCTTTGCTATACCGGTAGCGCTGTCAACAAACCAATCGCCGCCCTTGATAAGCAAAATAAGGCCGAATATAAATAACATTATATTGTCATACATGCTTTTTTCTCTCCCTAATTCCCATGTTATTGCTCCATATAATTATATGTTAGTTTTGATATTCTGTCAAACAAATAGGTGTTCTTTGGCGTATTACGTCTAAATTTTTGTGGATTGTTAGCCTTAAAATTTATTTTTGACTAAGCTGCAATTATTCCAAAACAAAAAACCGCCTAAAGGCAAAGCCCTTAAGCGGATCTTGTTAATCTTTTATTGATTCTTATTGAACGCCTTGAGCGATCATAGCTTCTGCAACCTTCTCAAAGCCTGCGATGTTAGCGCCCATTGCGAAGTTGTCCTTATGACCGTACTTGATAGCAGCGTCAGCCATGTTGCGATAGATGTTGTTCATCATAGCGTGGAGCTTGCTGTCAACTTCATCTGCAGTCCAGCTAAGACGCATGCTGTTCTGAGTCATTTCGAGAGCCGAAGTACCTACGCCACCAGCGTTAGCTGCCTTTGCGGGAGCAAAGAGCATACCCGGGGTGCTAAGGAAGATTTCAACTGCTTCGTTGTAAGACGGCATGTTAGCTGCTTCGATAACGATGCGGCATCCGTTCTTAACAAGCTCTTTTGCGTGTTGAACGTTGATATCGTTTTGAGTTGCGCTCGGGATAGCGATATCGGTGGGAACGCCCCAAACACGGAGTTCGTCCATCGACTTGGTCTCAAAGTACTTAGCCTTCGGATGGTCAAGAAGGTAATCAGAGATACGAGCACGCTTAACTTCCTTAAGAATTCTAACTGCTTCTACGTCGATACCGTCTTCGTCAAGAATCCAACCGTTGGAGTCAGACATGGTGATAACCTTAGCGCCAAGAGCTTGAGCCTTTTGTGCGCCGTAGATAGCTACGTTACCGCTACCGGAGATGGTAACTCTCTTACCCTTGAACGATGTGCCATGGTCGTTAAGCATTGCTTCGCCAAGATATACTACGCCGTAGCCGGTAGCCGGAGTTCTGATGAGCGAGCCGCCGTACGAAAGACCCTTGCCGGTCAATACGCCTTCATAAACACCGGTGATCTTCTTGTATGCGCCATACATATAACCGATTTCACGAGCGCCTACACCGATGTCACCTGCGGGAACGTCAACGTCTGCGCCGATATACTTATAAAGCTCAGTCATGAAGCTCTGGCAGAAACGCAAAACTTCTGCGTCGCTCTTGCCCTTCGGATCGAAGTCAGCGCCACCCTTACCACCACCAATGGGAAGTCCGGTCAAGCTGTTTTTGAAGATTTGCTCAAAGCCAAGGAATTTAATGATGCTGAGGTTAACCGAGGGATGGAAACGAAGGCCTCCCTTGTAAGGTCCAATAGAGTTATTGAACTGTACGCGGAAACCACGGTTAACGTGAGGAACGCCCTTATCGTCGGTCCAGGGAACTCTGAACATGATTTGACGGTCGGGTTCTACAAGACGCTCAAGCAAAGCATTTTGTCTATACTTAGCTTCGTTTGCTTCGATAACCTGCGAAAGAGTGCCGAAAACTTCTTTTACCGCTTGGGTAAATTCGGGTTGGCCGGCATTTTTCTTTTCTGTAATTTCAAGAACTTCTGAAATATACGACATAGTTTTTTAATCCTCCATAAGGAAATATTTTTTAATTGCAGTTTTATTATAGTATTTACGGCAAATATTGTCAACTGAAAAACCTTATTTTTGTAATTTTAAGATAAATTTTTTACTTTTGAAAAATCATTTAGCTTAGCTAATACCGAGCATTAAAAAGAGAGAGCTCAAAAAAATTTGCCCCCCTTTTCTTTGTATCTTTATGATAATTTTTGGTACTACAATACGTCCGTCTTTAGCTAAAAAATTGTTAAAATATCAGCAAAGATAGATATAGCGTAGCTGCCGCAACCGGCAATGCGCACCCAACGAGCGCCACTCCGTACTTTACAAATTCCTTAATTCCGTACGAAATATTTTCCTTTTTTAGCATATTAGTCCACATAATTCCTGCTAGCGCTCCTACCGACGTAAGCAACGCGCCTATGTTACTGCCTATTACGGTGGCAAAAAGCGCTCCTTTAGACGCGCCGCTCAAAACAGCGCCAAACAGCACGCTCATAGGAATATTGTTGAGCAAGTTAGCTCCTATCGTAGACGAAAGCAAGTACGTTACTATCGACCAATCGCCAGCATCAAGAACAGAAGCTATTTTTTCGGTTACGCCTAACCCGCTAAGCGCTGAAACTATAGTAAACATAGCGAGCAAGAAAGGCGCAAGCTGCCACGGAATTCTAACGAGTCCGCGCTGAGCAAACACGAGCCTTCCCTTAACTATGCCATAAATAAGCGCAAACAACGTCACTATCACTCCACCGCCAAGCGCAACGTACCACATTTCTAGCCCTACGTACCCCGAAATTGCAAGCAAAAGGGTACAAACTCCTAAGAAAGAAAGCGAAACAAAGGCAAGCGGCTTATCCTTAATGGGTACAAGCGAGCTGCTTGACTCTATCCTGCTACTTAGACTCCTTCGGAATAAAAGCCTTATGACAAAATAACACGTCATACCCGTACAAATAGCAGGCAACGCCATAACGGCGGCATAGTACAAAAAGTCCATCTCTGCCGCAAGATAAATATTAGTCGGGTTTCCTATTATAAGCAGCATACTAAAGGTATTTGCTGCCGCAAATTCTGCTATAAGGTACGGCTTGCTGTCGATATTTGCGCTACGGCAAAAGTAAATAATAAACGGCGTAAACGTAAGAATAACTATATCGTTGGACGTAAACACCGTGAGTATAGCTATGGTAAAGAAAAATAAGTTAAAAAGCTTTTTTTGACTGCCGCCCGCCTTAGAAAGCGCAACCGACGCCAAATACGCAAAAAAACCCGCCTCATCCAAAAAGACGGATATTATGGTCATACCAAAGAACAGCGCGAGTATTTTGAGCGGATTAACTGCCGTGCTTGCAGTAAGCTTAGCGCCCAGGTCTTGGAGCGTAATATCGCCAAAAATGACTATTATCACAGCGCCAAGCACCGCCACTACCCAATACGGAGCGATACGTACCTTGCCTATTTTGACCTCTGGCACAAACAATACGCACGCTATTATAGACGCGCAAACTATTATGCTTACAACTATCGTTACCATACTGACAAAAAGCAAACAAAGCTGCCCAACTCCAAAAGGAATTGAGCAGCTGTATAAAAAACTTAAATTTTATTCGTACAAATACAAAAGCTCTTGGATATCAGCCATAAAAGCAGACGTCATCATCTTAATTTCGATTACGTTTGCTTTATAGTAGATAGAACCAATTCTTCCGTCCTCGTCGTACTCGTCCGAAGTGGACTCGTTGTCTACGTTGTACTCAAGGTACGGAACGCACTCAATCTCTTGCACCTCGCCATCTGTTTCATAAAGACGAACCAAAAGTCTGTCATACTTAATTTCTTTGCCGTCAATTTCTACCGTCTTGGTTTGAGCGTAGTAAAGCTTAACGATATACTCGCCTTCTGCCGCGCCGTACGAATTGATACCTGCTGCCGTAATAGTCACCTCTTCGTCTTCCAAAAGCTTGAGCTCAGCCTTGTAGGAAAATTTTCCTTCCAAAACCGCTTGCATTACGCTAAACTTGGTGGACTCAAGACCATCCTTGAGCGTTTTGTGGGTGATATCGTTGCCATCTTTGTCAATAATGTGCGTAAACTCAGAGCCGCTGTTCGATCTAAGCAGCTCGATGCGCGTGTAATCGCCAAAGGTCTTTGCTACGGGGTTTACCTTAACAAGGCAAAGAGTAAGGATTAATGCCGCGATAACTACTACAATGAGAGTAGGAATCCAAATAGCTTTTTTAATTTTCATCATTTTTTATTTCTCCTGCTGACTTTTCGTCGCCTTTTTCAGTAGACGAATTGTCGGTATTTTCTTGCGTTGCTTGCGTTTTTTCTTCCAAGGTCGAATTTTCGTCTTGGTTAGAATCGTTTTGTTCTTTTTCTTGCGCCTTCTTTTGATTATAACGAGCTTCTATAGCCGCTTTAACCTCGGCTACCGTCGCTCCCTTCATAATCATAGCAACCTCGTCTGCGTAAATTGTTTCGCAATCCATAAGCACACGTACCATAACGTCTAGCTTGTCGAGATTGTTATTAATCGAATCTGTTGCTGCTTTATGCGCTTGTTCAATAAGCTTGTTTACCTCTAGGTCTATCTTTGCCGCAATCGCCTCCGAGTACGAGTGGCTCGCGCCGTAATCTCTACCTAAGAAGACCTCGTGATCGCTACCATAATAGATAGGTCCTAAGTCGCTCATACCCCACTCGGTTACCATGCGACGCGCCATGCTCGTTGCTTGACGGATGTCCGCGCTTGCTCCCGTGGTATAGTCCTTGATGATTATTTCTTCGGCAGCTCTACCGCCCATAGTCATAGCAAGGTCTGCCTTGAGCTTGCCGATAGGAACATAAACGTTATCGTTATCAGGTCTAAGCATAGTATATCCGCCTGCGTGTCCACGCGGAACGATAGTTATCTCGTGCACGGGGTCACAGCTGGGCATAAGGGACGCTACGAGCGCGTGACCTGCCTCGTGATAAGCGGTGATGCGCTTGTCTACTTCGGTAACAAGTCGGGATTTCTTTTGCGGTCCCATGATAACCTTGTCTATTCCTTCATAGACGTCCTTCATTGTTATTTGAGTTCTGCCTGCTCTTGCGCAAAGTATCGCCGACTCGTTAAGAAGATTAGCTATGTCCGCACCCGAAAAGCCACTCGTCGCTCTTGCCAAAATCTTAAAGTCTACGTCCTGAGCAAGCGGCTTATTGCGCGCGTGTACCTTGAAAATTTCTTCTCTGCCGCGAACGTCCGGCATATTTACCGCGATTTGTCTATCAAATCTGCCCGGTCTAAGTAGCGCGGGGTCAAGAATATCCGCGCGGTTAGTTGCCGCCATAACGATAATTTCTTCGCTCGTTTCAAATCCGTCCATTTGCACGAGAAGCTGGTTAAGCGTTTGCTCACGCTCGTCGTGACCACCGCCAAGACCTGCGCCACGCTGACGGCCAACTGCGTCAATTTCGTCAATAAATATTATGCACGGCTTGTTGCGCTTAGCCGTAGCGAACAAATCTCTTACTCTACTCGCGCCTACACCTACGTACATTTCTACGAAGTCAGAGCCCGATATCGAGAAAAACGGAACATTTGCTTCTCCTGCTACCGCCTTAGCAAATAGCGTTTTACCAGTACCCGGAGGGCCTACAAGCAATACGCCCCTCGGAATTCTTGCTCCAACATCGGTGAACTTCTTGGGCTCTTTAAGAAATTCTACGATTTCCTTGAGTTCTTCCTTTTCTTCTTCGGCGCCGGCAACGTCCTTAAATCGCACCTTGACCTTCTTTTCTTCAGCGCCACTCTTGCTAAAATCCGCAACCTGCTTGTTGCCGTTGTTTATCGAACGGAACAAAATAGATCCAATAACAATCACAGCCACTACCGTAAGCACAGGCATGAGATAATCCCAAATGTTTATGGTGTATCTGTTGTTGTAGCTAACCTTTACGTCACTCACCCCAAGGGTAAGGATAAATTCGTCAAGAGATTCTCTCCCGGGCACATAACAATAGTACTCGTTTCCGTTTTCAAGCTTAAAGGCAGCCTTATCGTTTTCCACCTGTATCGAAACAACCTCGCCATCACGAATATATTGCTGCAGCTCACTGTAGGATTTTAGCGTTTGCGTGGAATTGTTGAACACCGTCATATAAACAATTATCGCAATACCGACTATCGCTACGATAATGAGCATTATCCACAAACCTTTTTTATCGTTTTTCAATTTAAGCCTCCAATTTTTTCCAACTTAGTATACCACAATCACAAAAGACATATCAAGCAAATTTACGCCTTAGCCGCGCTATTTCTCGTTGATTTCAGTTTACTAACACTTAATTTCGCCATTATAACTTACTAGCCGCCACTTTTTTGCTCTCGCTGCCAATCAAGAAAGAATAAATCAAGCTTTTTCTATTCTCCCTTACGCGCTCTTAACGCATCTATTATCATCCTTTGGGTAGTGTTTAGCGAATAAATCGTATTGTTTCGCCTCCGTCCGCTCCGCTACCCGAGCCGCCAGGCACAATCTCTTCGCTAGGCGGAATTATAGGATCGTTATACGAGCCAACCCCATCCTTTTGACCTTGCAGCTTAAGATAAATGTCGTTAAACCACTCGGTTATATCCTCCAAAAGCGTAAATCCTCTCCAAAATTCATTGTTTAACTTCCACTCTTTTTTTATGCTTATGTCCAAGCTATCGTACAACCTATTGGCCTCAGCTTGGTCAAAATTGTTTACTACGTTAAAAATATACTGGTAGCACGCCTTATAACCACAATACCTAAGGTACTCGTCGTCACTCGTTATCGTAATGTAATACGCCACCAAATTAGCATCGCTTTCGCGCATAGCTCCTTTTGCATGAGCAAGCTCATGCGCCATAGTTACCGGTATATCCGAATCGGGTGTAAGCGGATTGACGTTAGCTTCTCCAAACGGAGCAAAGAACACACCCGTAATTTGCATGTGCGACATTATTTTTTTGCTGGCAATAGCCTTGACGTTGGGCGTATATTCAGAGAAATATTCGCTATCTAACCTTTGATATTCTTGTATAAGCTTGTCCGAAAGCTCAGAGTGCGTATACGGCGAAACGGTTCTGCCGTCTTCATCTCGCTCCATAGCAAGCGCAACCGCATTAAAGTCCTGTACCATAAACTCTGCGATAGCAAAAATCTCCTCCTTGTCTACCGCGGTAAAATATTCTTCTTGTATAACGGGCACGTCTACTTCACTTCGATAATACGCAAATCCTGCCGAAAGCGTATAAACGTTGCCAAAGCTAAGTCCCACAATGCAAATTATGAGCAAATAAACTACCGCTCGCGCTGCATCCCGCTTACAAAAAAACACAATTGCTACCGTCAAAAGCGACACAAGCGATATAATTGCCACGTACAAAAACGTTTCGTAAAGCGAAAACGGAAATATGCTGCTAATTTTACTGAAAAAGACTATCCATGCGCGCGAAACATTGACGACCATCCACTCCGAAACGGTAGCATTAGTACGCAAAATAAGCAACGTTGCCAAAATTGCCGCAAGTATTCCTGCGGCAATTAATAATCTTATTGCTTTACGCTTATAATTTTGGGTGCGTTCTCTTCTCATTAAGCTTCATTAATGTAAAGTATGCCAAGCGTTCCCTTTCCGCAATGCGAAGTAATGGTACTACTGGCATGCGTTTCAATAATTTCCTTAAAGTCAGGGCAAAAACCCCTAATGAGATTTTTCACATACTCAACGTCTTCCTCGTCAGCATAGGAGTGAGTAATAAAAATTCTCGTAGTGTCAGGTTTATTGTACGCCTTTAAGGTAGCTATCACGTATCTTTCCAAACAGCTTCTCATTTTGCCGGTAAACTTTTGACCTACCACCATTTTGCCGTCTTTGACAATGATTTGCGGATGAATTCTAAATCTCTTTGCAAAAAACGCTGCAACACCACTACATCTACCGCCCTTGTGGAGATATTCCATAGTATCTACCACAAACGAAGCGTGAACGCAAGGAACAAGCGCGGTAATTTTGTCGAAAATTTCTTGAGCTGACAAGCCCTCGTTACGCAAGTCTATAGCCTTAAGCACCAAAAGCCCAATACCCGTAGAAAGTGAACGAGAATCCACTACATGCACGTTACTCACGTTGTTTGCAGCAGCTACCGCATTATTATACGAAACAGAAAGATCTGACGATATACTAATATGCACTACCTCATTGCCATCCTTAGTAAGATTTGTAAAGAACTCTTCGTAGTCGGATACTGCGCGCGCAGCAGTTTTGGGCAACGAATGGCTTGCCTCGTAGCTTTCAAAAATTTTCTGAGCGTCAATATTAACACCGTCGTAATACTCATTGCCCTCAAGCATTACTGCAAGCGGCATTACGGGAATATTGTTCTCCTTTATAAGATGCTCAAGATCTGCCGTAGAATCTGTAGAAATAATTATCATTTTTTATATTCTCCTTACGCTTAATGCAATATTTTTTGTTATTAGTTGAACAGCAAGTGGTCTATTATCCAAAACAACGTGCTGCCCTTAGATGTAATTTTGATTACCTTTCCTATGATTTGCTCTTTTTTGAAGGCGC
This sequence comes from Clostridia bacterium, assembly GCA_017501145.1. Lineage (GTDB taxonomy): Bacteria > Bacillota > Clostridia > Christensenellales > Pumilibacteraceae > CAG-552. Next base: position 15,294 of record JAFVXL010000009.1, read on the forward strand.
CGTACGTACGCGAATCGCTCGAATTATCTCTATTATCGCCAAGCAAGAAGTACTCGTCTTCGCCTAAGCTTACAACGTACTTGTCACTCAGGTCATCCATATCTCCGTTAAAAAGACGGTAAACGTATTGTCTAAACATCGCTTGGCTCGTAAAACCCGATACGTTCATTACTCCACCAAAAATATAATCCTCTCTAAGTCTTTCAAACCCGCCACCCTTATCGACATAAATCTCAACCACCTTCTCCGCCTCGCCCTCAGCTCCGTCAACAAGTCTAAATATGATTTTGTCACCGGGAGCTGCTACGACGCGCTTAATAATAATCTTGTCGTCGTTTACCTTTGCCGTAACGATATCTCCTCGCTCTAGCCCCCAAGCGGGCGCGCAAATAGCAATATCTTGGTCGTGAACTGTATTGAGCATGCTATCCCCGCTTACTGTCGAAAAAGACAAAAACCGAAGCAGCAGTGTAATGACAACCAAAGCCACCATCACTATCCAAAACGCTATTTCCCACGCCTTGTTATTTCTTTCGCTTGGCTCAATAAGAACGTCTATCGTATTTGTGCTATTAGACATAAAACTTCTTGCCATAAAACTAAACCCACAGCAAAGATGATACTAATACCGCCCCGTCAGACGGAATAATCTCAAAGGTTACCACGTCTTCCCAGCGCATAGATTCGTTTTGCATTTTGAAATCTTCTGCGGCAAAATTCTTAGTTACCCATCCTTGCCTATTATCTACGTTCACTTCACACACAAAGGTGCGCTTACTGTTGTCAGTTACTGCGAATTTTACTACCTGCGCAGTCTTAGAGCAAAACATTATTTGCAGCAGCGAGCCTTCACATCCCTTGTATCTTACGTCAGCTAGCTTAAAGGTCACTAACGGCTTTATTGCGCTGACACCCTCGATACCAAACGGACCTTGCTGCATTATGGGCTTTTCGTTATCGTGCCTTGCCCAATCGTCTATTCCCATATCACTATCGTATACAAGCCTATTGCTCTTGCTTTGCTCTGGCTTTACGCCCATTTCTTGCGGAAAACGAGTAACCACAACGGACGAAAACTTATATCCATGCTCCTTGACAGTGGCAAACGCGCTTATTGGCTCGCTTACGTCATATACGCTTACCTGCGCCAAATATACGTGCTCGAGCTTAATAAGAGCTGCTCTCGACCAATTTCGCTCAGCGCCGTTTACTTCGCCAATGCTTGTATATAGATCTATTTCGTCTGGATTACCGTCGTACATAATTTCATAATACAGCTTACCACCGCTTTCGTACGGACGAACGGTAGGGGTATTAGGCATAGCCGAGTATTCGCCGAAATAATGCCTAAGCCAACGCTCAATATTGATTAACCCAGCTTTTCCAAGCATATGATTAGAACGCTCGTTTATGCACAAACGACAATCGGTGCGTTTTATCGCCGAAAAGATTTCGCTCATAAATTCAAGCGAACCGTCGCTCTCGTTGCTTGATACTATTTCTAAAACCGGAAACTTAAGTATAGGCGAATAAGAACGGTTGTCTATGCCTGCCCTATAATAAAGATCGTCTACGCTGGGCTCGTATCCGGTAGAAAATATCGTTACACCCACGTCAACGCTCACGGTCGCGCTAAGCTTCCACACCAAGCTTCCGCCTCTACCCAAGCCTACTACACCTACCTTGCCGTTGCCGCAATTTTGTTGTGCGTACAAAACCGCATACATAGCTACGGATGTCCACGCGTACCACTTGCTCAGCTTGGGAGAAACGTCTTTTTCGACTATGCCAGTAATAGCGGATGATAGCGAAAACGGATACATAGTACCTCTGTTTTTGCCCTTCTTCACTCCCGTATAATCAACTACAAGACAGTTATAGTGCATTACGGAAGGAATTTCAAGTCCGCTATCCTCGTCCCCAAGACAAACTAACGTCGGCAAGTCGTCGCCATTGTGAAAATAACGAGCAAATATTCTCACCACACCGTCGTCTGTCCTAAGTCCGTTGAAATAAAACTCTTTGATTTTTCTCCCCCCGTCGTCAACGAAACGAAGAACCGTTTCGTCAAACGGAGCTTGCGTATCAAAATCTTTCCATAAAATTTGGGGGGTCATTAGTTCCATAATTTACATTATATACCTATTTTTTATTTTTGTCAACTACTCTGTCCTAAGAGCTACGACAGGATCTTTCTTTGCCGCAATGGTCGCGGGGACAAGTCCGCCTATAAGAGTTAAACAAACGCTAATTGCCACAAGCATAATTGCGTGCAACGGATTAAGCACAGCCAAATTGCCAGATATCATTGCGCCGGCAAGCGCATTGATAATAGCGTTGATGGGCACGCAAAGAATATATGATATTACTATTCCTATCAAGCCCGCCGCAAATCCTATGATAACCGTTTCGGCATTGAACACGCGCGCAATATCCTTCTTTCTTGCGCCAATAGAACGAAGCACGCCTATTTCTTTGGTACGCTCAACCACCGACGCATACGTAATGATACCTATCATTATAGACGAAACGATGAGTGACACGCACGAAAATGCAATTAGTACATACGAAATAATATCTATAAGCTGTCCCATCGTAGAAGAAAGCACTGCCGACGCATCCGTAAAGTTAACCTGCTCTAATTTATCTTTGGGCGTACCGTCTTCGTTATAATTCCATTCTTTAAGATAATTGTTTATAGCAGCTTTTGCATCAAAGTTCTTAGGATAGATATAAATCCTATTAGGTACGTTGCTTATACCAACGAGCTGCCTAACGTATTCTACGGCTTGCTCTCTGCTAAGCTCAACGTTATAAGTGTTTCCACTCGCCTTCATTACTTCCGAAATAGGAACTTTGTTGTACCAAGCTTTGTTATAAGTGCCCGGAATATACAAATATTCTTGGTCGTTTGCTTGAGCTACACCTATTGCCGATTCGCGACAAGATTGCAAAAACGCCGTCGTAAGCGACGAAAGATAAGCTATGCCGCTTGAATACAATGCCATGGGAGCGCCTTCCTTTATACGCATAATTCCCACTACTTCGAGCGTAAAATTGCGCTGGTCATTAAACGCTGACGCATACTCCGACCTATCAAGCGTACGGAAATAATCAGTTCCTTCTACTCCAACGTAATATACGTCGTTGCTAAGCAGCTTAAACTGCGTTCCTACAAGGTCGCTATAATTTATCGGCTCGTAGCCGGTTGCCTTTTCTTGATAATTTATTCCCAGCCTATCGAGAACTGATACGCTAAGACGGTTGTACTGGTCTACAACAAGCGCAACTTGGTGAACATTGCCATCTGGCGCAGACGGATAATCACCGTAAACCACGCTATACTGAGACTTAATAAACTCCTCGTTATCCATAAGCTCTTGCATCGTGGACGAAGAAGCTAATCCCATCGCTTCCATAAACGAGCTAGAGCCTTCGCTTATAACGCTATATTTAGGCGTCATAAAGCGCATTTGTGCCTGATAGCTAAACTGAATTCCGTTATACGGTACTTCTCCACCGCTCTTAACGTTTTCTAAGTCTTTGACGTACTCGACGTATTCTGCAGTAATAAAGTTAGAGCTAAGCACGTTGGTTATCGACTTTTCGGGGTTGTAAACCGCCACCTTATCTTCGTCAGGAAACATAATCTCTTGCTTTGCCATATTGTCGTATTCGTCCATCATTGATTCCATACTTATAGTCGTTGCCGAAATAGTGATGGGATAGCCTGCAAGCGTATCCGCCTGGAGCTTTTCGATATAAGTCGAAAATCCGTTGCTTATAGCAAGAACGAGCGCAATACCTATAATGCCTATGCTTGACGCAAAGGACGTCATAAACGTCCTGCCCTTTTTGGTAAAAAGGTTCTTGAGCGAAATAGAAAGCGCGGTAAAAAACGACATTGACGTTCTCTTTATCTTAGCTCTTTCAACCTTTTCATTATCATTATTTACGCTTTTTACAGCAGTATCCGAAACGACGTTTCCGTCCAAAAGATTTACGATACGACTGCTGTATTTATCCGCAAGCTCGCTATTGTGAGTAACCATTATTATAAGCTTATCGTTAGAAATTTCTTTAAGCAGCTCCATAATTTGAACGCTGGTCTTTGAGTCAAGCGCACCTGTAGGCTCGTCGGCAAGTATGATTTCGGGATCGTTAACGAGCGCTCTCGCAATAGCTACACGCTGCATTTGACCGCCGCTGAGCTGGTTAGGACGCTTCTTTATTTCGTCCTTTAGTCCAACCCTAATAAGCGCCGCCTCTGCGCGCTCTTTTCGCTCTAACGGCGAAACACCGCTAAGCGTAAGAGCAAGCTCAACGTTGCCAAGCACCGTAAGATGCGGTATAAGATTGTAGTTTTGGAAAACAAATCCTACGCAACGATTGCGGTATGCATCCCAGTCAGCATCTGCAAATTCCTTGGTGCTTTTTCCGTTTATCAACAAATCGCCGTCGGTGTACTTGTCTAATCCGCCAACGATATTAAGTAGTGTGGTTTTGCCACAACCGGACGGGCCTAAAATGGACACAAATTCGTTTTTGTCAAAGCTTAGGCTAACTCCTTTGAGCGCCGACACACAATTATCGCCCATTACATAATCTTTTTTGACGTTTTTTAACTCAAGCATTATTTACCTCCTCAATAGCCTCAACGTACTTAGTATAAAGCTCAATAAACTCGTCTATTTTGTCCTCTCCAATTATGTCTATGACCTTCTTCATATTGTTTACACTGTCAGTCTCAAATTTTTCGATGTACTTTTTTGTTTTTGCGGTAAACTTAATTGTGGTCTTGCGCCTATCACACAAAACGGTTTCGCGCCTGACCATGCCCTTTCGCTCTAGCCTTGCTATAAGCTGACTCGCTGCCGAGCGACCAAGCCCCAAAATCTCCCCCGCCTCACTCATTGTAAGCGGACTTCCTTTTTGCTCTTGCTGCGTGTAAATCGTAATTAGCGAGGATAGCTCGTTAAGCGTAAGATTGCCTATCGGCTGAATATCAAAGCAGTTTTTGACCTTGCACGACAGCGAATTAAGCTCCTTTATTCTTTGTTCGTTTTCCACTTTTTGCCTCTTAAAAAATAGTTTAGTTTTGTTTACTATTTACATTACTTTATTATTAATATAGCTTATTTATTTTATAATAATATGAAAACGCGTACAACGTTTGATAAATTATTTTATAGTACTATATCATATTCTTTCACAATATATACAAAAAACATTCGAGTAGCCACGAATTAAGTAGCTATTCGAATGTTTATTTTTGTTTGTTTAACTTTTTGCGGCGACGAACTATCAAAAATATTATTAGACATATAATAAGCACCGCTACTA
>JAFVXL010000010.1 GCA_017501145.1 Clostridia bacterium
ATTGCGAAGACGAGCATTGTCATTGCGGTTGTGGCTGTGGCGACAAATAGTTGCAGCTAAAATAAATTAAGTAAAATTATTGCATATTTTTTACCAAATTTTTACCGATTGCGCATAAAAATGTTTGCGTAGTCGGTTTTTTTGTGTTATAATATCTCCGTTTGAAATACGCACCTTAGCGGATTCGTTTCCTGTTCCTTTGGCAAAAATCTAATCTCGGCCAAGGGGAAGAGCGAAGTTGATGCAAGGGAGGCTTAAACAGGAGGATAAAAATGAACATTGTTTCTATGAAACAGCTGCTTGAAGCAGGCGTGCACTTCGGTCACCCCACCAGAAAGTGGAACCCGAAAATGAAGAGGTACATCTATACCGCTCGTAATGATATTTATATCATTAACCTTGAAATGACCGTTGGTCTTATTGACGAAGCATACAGCTTTATTAAGAACGTAGCTAGCACAGGTAAGTCGATTCTTTTTGTCGGCACCAAAAAGCAAGCTCAAGAGGCTATTATGCAAGAGGCTCAAAAGTGCGGTATGTACTATGTTAACAACAGATGGCTCGGCGGTATGCTTACCAACTTCGTAACCATGCGTAGCCGTGTAGAACGCCTTAACAAGCTTAACCAAATGGAAAAGATGAACGAATTTAACGTTCTTCCCAAGAAGGAAGTAGCTAAGCTTATTGCTGAGCGCGACAAGCTCGAAGCTAACCTTGGCGGCGTTAAGGAAATGAGAACTTTGCCTGGCGCATTGTTTGTAGTAGATCCCAAGAAGGAGCACCTTGCAGTTAAGGAAGCTCGTAGTCTTGGTATTCCTATCGTTGGTATCGTCGACACCAACTGTGATCCGGACGAAGTAGATTACGTTATCCCGGGCAACGACGACGCAATCAGAGCAATTAAGCTTATTGCGGGCGCAATGGCAGACGCTGTTATCGAAGCTAAGGAAGGCGAGGAGGGTCTCGCTGCACTCCGCCAAAAGGAAGCTGAAGAAGCAGCTAAGATCAAGGCTGAACAACAGCCCGCTGAAGTTGCTGATAGCGAAGCTACCGAGGCGTAATTATAGGAGGATATAATTTTATGGCATTTACGGCTAAAGACGTTGCTGCGCTCCGTGAAAGAACTGGCGCAGGTATGATGGATTGCAAAAAGGCTCTTACCCATACCGATGGAGATATGGACAAGGCTGCAGAATATCTTAGAGAACAAGGCATCAGCGTTGCTGCTAAGAAGGCATCGCGTATTGCTTCCGAAGGCGCAGTAGTAGCTTATACAGCAGAAAACGGCAAGGTAGGCGCAATGGTAGAAATCAACTGCGAATCCGACTTCGTTGCTCGTAACGAGGCTTTCGTAGAAATCGCAACTTCGATTGCTAAGCAGGTTGCTCAGCTCAATCCGGCTAACAACGAAGAATTGCTTGCATCTAAGATTGGCGACAGCACCGTTGAAGAAATTATCACTGCTGCTACGGCAAAGATTGGCGAGAAGATCTCCTTCCGTCGTTTCGTAAGACAAGAGGGCTGCAAGGAAGAAGCTTATATTCATATGGGTGGAAAAATCGGCGTATTGCTTGAGATGGAAACCGATAAGGACGTAAACGGCAACGAGCAGTTCAACGCAATGTGCCACGATATCGCAATGCATATTGCAGCGTTTGCTCCGCAATACGTTTATAACGATGAAGTTCCCGCAGAAGCAACCGAGCACGAAAAGGAAATTTTGCGCGCTCAGCTTGCTAATGATCCCAAGAACGCTAATAAGCCGCAAGAAATTCTTGATAAGATGATTACCGGCAGACTTGGTAAGTTCTACAAGGAAGTTTGTGTTATTGACCAAGAGTTCGCAAAGGACGCTTCTATCACCATCAGACAGCTTGTTGAAAAGACCGGCAAGGAAATCGGAGCCTCTATTTCTATTAAGAAGTTCACCCGTTTTGTAATGGGCGAAGGTCTTGAGAAGAAGAATGAGAATTTTGCGGAAGAAATTGCAAAAATGCAAACCAAATAATTAAAACGAAAGGGGACGCTCTTATAAAGCGTTCCTTTTTTCAAAATAGCAATATTTTGACGCAACAGTAACGGAGGAAATTATGTACAAACGTATTTTGCTTAAAATTAGCGGTGAGGCGCTTGCAGGAAAGGACGGTAACGGAATTAACGAAGAAATGATAGAAAGAGTTGTTAGCCAGCTGGTTAAGCTTAGAGAGATGGGCACCGAAATCGCAATCGTTGTCGGCGGTGGCAACTTTTGGCGCGGTAGACAAGGTAAAAATATGGACAAATCTACTGCGGACTATATGGGTATGCTCGCTACTACGCTTAACGCGCTTGCTCTTTGTGATGCAATAGAGTCTAAGGGAGTACCTGCAAGAGTGCAAACGGCTTTTGATATAAAGGTCGTAGCCGAGCCGTTTATTTTGCGTAAGGCGCAAAAGCATCTTGATCACAAGCGTATAGTTATATTCGCTTGCGGAACAGGCAATCCGTACTTTACTACTGACACGGGCGCTGCGCTTAGAGCTGCTCAAATCAAGGCGGAAGCGCTTATTATGGCGAAGAACATAGACGGCGTGTACGATAGTGACCCGCGCAAAAACCCCAATGCCACAAAATACGACAGGCTGACTTATATGGACGTTATGAACAAGGGCTTGTCTGTTATGGACCTTACGTCAATCACTATGTGTATGGAGAATAAAATTCCCATTATCGCGTTTGGCCTTGACGAAGAGGATTCTATAATTCGCGCAGGTATGGGCGAAAAAATAGGCACGCTTATCAATTAATTTGCTTGTCAAAAGCGTGAGTATTTGATATAATAGTTCAGATATCATCATAAATATTTGGAGGACATATATGGCAATTACAAATTTGCAAGTAAAAGAAGAATTCGAGAAATACGAAGCAAAACTAAATAAAGCATTTGAATTTTTGAAGGGAGAGTTTATGGCTGTTCGCGCAGGCAGAGCTAACCCTGCAATTTTGAACAAAATCGTAGTTGATTACTACGGAACGCCAACTCCGCTTTCCGGTATGGCTAATATTACCGTTCCCGAGGCAAGAATGCTCGTAATTTCTCTTTGGGATACTTCTATGGTAAAAGAAGTAGTTAAGGCAATTATGGCGTCTGATATCGGTATTACGCCCTCTGATGACGGTAAGGTAATTAGACTCGTATTCCCGCAGCTTACCGCTGAGAGAAGAAAGGATCTTACTAAGCAGGTTAAGAAGATTTCGGAGGATAGCAAGGTTACTCTCCGTAACGAGCGTAGAGATATGATGGACGTATTGAAAAGGTTCAAAAAGGATAATGTTATTACTGAAGACGAAGAAAAGACATATGGCGTAGATGTTCAAAAGGCGTTGGATGGATTTATTGCAAAGGTTGACGCTTTATTAAAAGAGAAGGAAGCAGAAATTCTTGAAATCTAATAAAACTATTAAACATATAGCTTTTATTATGGACGGCAACGGCAGGTGGGCAACTAAGCGTAGCCTGCCGCGTAACACAGGACACAGGGAAGGTATAAACGCAATGACGAGCATAGCGATTGCTTGCAAAGGTTTGGGTATTCCTTATGTGTCCTTTTATGCATTTTCTACCGAAAACAAGAATAGACCTAAGCAAGAAGTAGATGGACTTATCGGATTAATGAGAGATAAGTTTGACGAGCTTAGAGATGATTTTAACGATAATGACATTAAGCTATGCGTTATGGGTGACATTTCGTATTTTGGTAAATCGTTAGAGAAAAAAATCAATGACGCAGTAGAAAAAACGAAAAACAATAAAAGCATAGTTGTCAATGTCGCACTAAACTACGGGGGTAGAGACGAGCTTTCTCGCGCGGCTACGCTTAGCGCGCAAAGAAACGCGCCTATTAGCGAGTTTTTATACACTTCGGGGCAACCCGATCCAGATATTTTGATAAGAACGGGCGGCGAAAAGAGATTGAGCAACTTTATGCTTTACCAACTCGCGTATACGGAGCTATTCTTTGTGGATACGCTTTGGCCTGATTTTACGGAAAAGGAATTAAACGCGATTGTGCAAGAATATTATTATAGGGATAGGCGTTTTGGGAAATGAAAGATCTTAAAAAAAGAATTATAACGGGCTCGCTGATATTTGTGACGTTTGTGGGCATAATATTACTTACGCTTTTGGTGCATTGGGCCTTTTTTGACGTATTTGTGCTCGCGCTTGCTATTTTAGGAGCGATAGAAATGTCTAACGCGATAAGCAAAAGATTTCCTCGACCGGTATTGTCCATAGCAATTGCTACCGCAGTTTTTGGATACGTTAGCTACGTAGTAGCGCAAAAAGTGGTCAATATCGGCGGTATAACGTCGTTCTTTTGTGTGTTTTTGATAATGTGCCTTGCGCTTATCGTGTACGTAATGTGCTCTAAAAAGCTCAATACCAACAACGCGGTAAGTACAATGCTCGTAATGATTTATCCTATAGCGGCGCTTATGTATATGCTTGGATTTAATCATTTTCCAGAGCCGTATAGAGCGAACGCAATACTCCTATTGTTTGCCGTTTCGCCATTTACTGACGTGTTCGCTTTTTTTGTGGGTAGCACGCTTAAGGGAAAAAAGCTTTGTCCAAAAATCAGTCCCAACAAGACGATTTCGGGCGCAATAGGCGGACTTATAGGTGGAACGATAGCCGGCGCTCTATTGTATTTTCTTTCGCTTACGGGCGTAGGTTCATTTCTTGGAATGGGCGCGCTAAGCTCAGGGATGTCTAATTGCATTAACTTTATATGTATAGGACTTGCATGTTCTGTTGCTACGCAAGTGGGCGATTTATTCGCGTCATTTATTAAGCGCACTGTCGGCATAAAGGATTACTCCAACCTTTTGCCGGGACATGGCGGAATAATGGACAGAATAGACGGTATGATATTTGGCTGTGTAGTGATTTATCTCTATATGGCGATACTTATTGCATTATGAAAAAAATAGGAATTTTTGGGTGCTGCGGTTCAATAGGAACGCAAGCTCTTGAATTTATAAAATCAAATAGTGACGACTTTAAGGCTGATGTTTTGGTTACATACTCTAACGTCGATATGCTCGTTAGTCAAGCTGCGCAGTTCGGATCGTCAAAGATAGGACTTTTGAGCGAAGGCGAGTATAGAGCTGATAAGTTTAATGGGCTTAACGGTGTTGAAGTAGCGGTAGGTAAGGATACGTATGAGCTTTTTGACGACATAGATACCGTGTTGTTTTGCGCTGTCGGAGCTTCTGCGTTGCCAGCTTTATGGCGACTTATAGAGCGTGTTAAGCGTATTGCTCTAGCGAACAAGGAGTGTATAGTTGCGGCTGGCGAGCTCATCATGGCTAAGGCCAAGATGGAAGGAACGGAGATTATACCTGTAGACAGCGAGCATTCAGCTGTTTGGCAATGTCTAAGAGCTGGTCGAAAGTCTGACGTAAAGAGAATTATTCTTACGGCAAGCGGTGGAAGATATTACCGCGCAAGCATAGACGAGCTTGACAAAATTACGCCCGCCGAGGCGGTCAAACACCCGAATTGGAAAATGGGCAAAAAGATTTCGGTAGATAGCGCGACAATGATGAATAAGGCGCTTGAGCGCATAGAAGCAAGATGGCTTTTTGATACTAAGGAAGTAGATTATGTTGTTCATCCCGATAGCGTAATTCACTCGCTCGTGGAGTTTAACGACGGAGCGATTGTAGCACAGCTTTCCGAGCCTGATATGCGCTTGCCTATATCGATTGCGTTGGCGCATCCAAGCAGAGCGCATAGCGGAATTAAGAGCTTTGCATTTGACAGACCGCTTAATTTCTTGCCAAAGCGAGAAGATGTATTTTTTGCGCCTGAGCTTGCAGGATATTGTATAAATAAAGGCGGTACGTCAGGTATAATTTTGGACGCGAGCAACGAAGCGGCTGTCAAATTGTTTATGCAAGGCAGCATAAAGTTCACACAAATATGCAATATTGCGCGTGAAGAATTGTATGGCGCTAAGATAGAAGAGCTGAGATCGATATACGATGCAATTGATTTGCACAATGAGATAAAGAATAAGGTTTTTGCTAAATATAAAGGTTAGGAGTATAAATGGAAAAGTTCTTTTTTATTATAATTGCGATACTTATACTTTTACTAATGATAACGATTCACGAGTTTGGTCACTATCTTGCAGGTAAAGCACTGGGCTTTAAGATAGATGAGTTTTCTATCGGATTTGGACCAAAGCTGTTTTCGAAGAAAAAGAAGAACGGTGAAGTCTTTTCTATAAGGCTTTTGCCTCTCGGTGGATTTTGCGCTTTTGCCGGCGAAACCGAAGAGGAAAATGTTCTTGCCCCCGAAAAGATGAAAAATAAAGACGTTTTTGAACTAAATTCAGATGGTGATGATCAAGTAGAAAGCGACGCAACACAAAACAACCAAAAGGCCGAGCAAAAAAGAACGTGGCTTAATTTTAACGAGCAAGCTCCCTGGAAGCGTATTATCGTGCTTATGGCGGGCGGTGTGTTTAATTTGATTTCAGCCGTGATTTTTTCGTTTATTTTTATCGTTTCGGTTGGAAGTGGCACACCTAACGTAATAACAGTTTATGATAGCGTTGAGCCTCAGCAGGAGTGCGCGCTTATAGAGGGTGACAAAATAGTTTCGGTTGACGGCAAGAAGGTTGATTTCTCGCATACACTTGCCGAAGCTCTTGCAGGGAAGAACGAAGGTGACATTATTGAAGTAGTCGTTATGCGTGGTGACGAAAACGTTACCGTAACAACGACTATTAGAAAGTATAAAACAGGCGAAGAAATCGGCGAAGAAACGGTGTTCCCCGTAGGTATGGGCGTAGGCTTGGTTTATGACAAGGCGACGCTTGGAGATGCGTTTAAGTATTGCGTGCCGTACACGGCAGAGCTTTCGTGGCTTATTTTAGGTACGTTTGGCGACTTGTTTACAGGCGACGTGCCTATCAGCGAAGTGGCAGGACCTATCGGAACTGTTAACCAAATAGCAAATCTCGGCATGGAAAACTGGGCGTATATACTCCTTCTTCTTCCGCTTATTGCAGCAAATCTTGGATTGTTTAATCTTTTTCCGATACCTGCGCTTGACGGCGCCAAGGTGATATTTGCTATTGTTGAGTGGATAAGAGGCAAGCCTATCAACCAAAAGGTAGAAGGTATGATTCATTTTGTTGGACTTATTGTACTGTTTGGACTTGTGATTATTTTGGATATAGTAAATTTAGTGTCGGGAATTTTTTGATGAGTAAAATAGTAAAAGTAAAAAATCTCGTTTTGGGCGGTGGTAATAGAGTAACTATTCAATCTATGACTAATACGCCTACAGCTGACGAGCAAAAAACTAGCGAGCAAATACGAAGACTTATTGAGGCAGGGTGCGACATAGTGCGCCTTGCCGTTTGCACAAATGAAGAAGTTGATGTTTGCAAGCGATATATTGCTAACTTTGATATTCCACTTGTCGCCGATATACAATTTGACCATCGCCTTGCAGTTAGATGCAGCGAAATAGGATTTAGCAAGGTGCGCATCAATCCCGGAAATATCGGTGGAGAGGATTGCGTTAAGAGGGTGGTGGATGCTTGTAAGGCTAATCGAACGGTTATACGCGTTGGTGTTAACGGCGGCTCGCTCGAAAACGGTATCATAGGTGGTGGCGCGGACGCATTGGCGGAAAGCGCGCTCAAAGGCGTAGAGCTCGTTAACAAATACGGTTTTGACGACATCATTGTCTCCGTTAAGTCTAGCGAAGTCAAAACCATGATACAAGCTAATAGAATAATCGCGTCAAAGTGCGACTATCCGTTGCACCTTGGTGTAACCGAAAGCGGAGACGTATGTGACGGAACGCTTAAGTCGGCGATAGGAATAGGCTCGCTCTTGTGCGACGGTATAGGTGATACTATACGCGTTTCGCTTTCAGGCGATCCCGTTAGCGAAGTGCTTGCCGCGCGTAATATTTTGCGTTCGATAAGCTTAGACAAGAACTACTGCGAAATTGTTTCTTGTCCCACGTGTTCAAGATGCAGTTATGATCTAGAGAGCGCGGTAAGAGAAATTAAGCAATTTACTAAGGACGTAGCACAGCCACTCAAAGTAGCGATAATGGGTTGTGTGGTAAACGGCCCGGGCGAAGCGAAAAACGCCGATTTGGGCGTAGCGGGAGGTAAGGATAAGGCAGTGCTTTTTGCTAAAGGCGAAGTGATTAAGACAATCAATCAAAGCGATATCGTATCTGAGCTAAAAAATCTCATAACAAAATTTTTGTCGGAGAAAAACAGTTGAACGAATTTTTGGACCAACTAAAAGAAAAGGTTAGCTTGAATTTGCAAGGGGTAAAGCTTGCAGAAGTTAATGCGCACGTCAAGCGAAATTTGCTTGAGGTGGTTTTGGTATGTCCACCTGAGCTTGAAGAGCAGCTAAAAGAAGGCGCTATGGAGCTTACGACTACAGCGCGTGAAATTTTGAAAAGCTCGTTTGACATAAAAATCAAAATCAAAAAGAGTTACTTTGACGAAGCGTATTTTACCTACAATTTGCTTAGCTTTTTGGAGAATTATCCTATGATAAAGCATAATCTCAAAAGTGGCAACTTTGCGTTTGATTATAGCGAAAACGGAGATATAAAGGTAACGTTGTCAGTTCCGTCAACGATAGCCGATTATATGCAGGCGCGCAAAATCTTGGACAAAATCAACGTGTTTGCGTTCAACAACTACTGCGAAAAAATTAAGGTAGAGCTTAATCCTACTGCGCTTGAAAGCGAAGAAATAGTTTTCGAGCTGCCCGAGACCAAGCTTGTTTATGACTACGAGGGCGGCAGAAAAATCAAGGTGAGCAACGTGGATGCATTTATCGGTGATCCCATCTACGAGCGACCGGGGTACATAGTTGATGCTAAGCCCAACGATGGGGTTGTGCTTTGTGGCAAAATAAAGGATTTTGTTGAGCATAAGCGAGCTATGAAAGAGGGCGAAACTGAACAAAAATATTTTTACAAGTTCCGCTTAGAGGATTTTACTGGCTCGATAGATTGCATATATTTTCCATCTAAGAAGACGGTTGACAAAATAAAGCTTCTTTCTAATGACAAAGAAATAGTGGCTTTTGGCACAACGGAGATGAATACTTTCCGTGGCGTAACCACTATGTCGTTTAGAGTTAGATATATATCGCTATGTACTCTTCCTGCTGAGTTCAGGATAAACCGTGCAAAAATGGCTTTGCCTGACACCTATAGGTGCATAACGCCCACCCCATACGAAAGCTACGAGCAAGACAACATCTTCAAGGTTAAGGAAGAAACACCGCAGTATTTGAGGGATAAGGAATTCGTTGTGTACGACTTAGAAACGACGGGACTCAATCAAGTTACGGACAAAATAATCGAAATAGGCGCGGCTAAGATAAAGGACGGAGCTATTACCGAGTGCTTTTCTGCGCTTGTTGATCCTGAGTGCGTTTTGCCGCAAAAAATTGTTGAGCTTACGGGTATTACCGATGCTGACGTAAGGGGTAAGCCACTTATAAAGGACGTTATGCCTGACTTTTTCAAATTTTGTCACGGCGCAATTATGGTGGGGCAAAACAGTATGCAGTTTGACTGGCCGTTCTTAAGAGCAAAGGCAGAGCCAATGAATATTTATTTTGAGAACGAGCAGCTTGATACGTTGCTTCTTGCTAAGAAATTCTATCCCGAGTGGGGAAAGTATAATTTAGGTACGCTTGCTAAAAAATTTGGTTTTGTTAATGAAGAAGCGCACCGAGCGGTTTCGGATGCGGTTACGACGGCTAAGGTTTTTATTAAGCTTGCCGCCGAAATGGAATAGCAATCACTATAATGTGATGTTTTTTTGCAAAAAGAGAGCAAAATCATAAAAAAATAAGCTCAAAAATGTCAAAAACATCAAAAAACAGTTGCGTTTTGAACAAACCTATGATATAATTCTAATGTTATTAAGCACGATGAGAGTGAGCCTTGCGGTTCGCTCTCAATCATTATATGGAAAAATAAGGAATTTTTGATGAACGTAGTAGAAATAACTAAAAACGCAGTCGCGGATGTTTTGACGGATATGGGGTATGAGCTTGTTGACGTAGAGTACGACAAGCAGTACGGACAAATGACGTTAACGGTCTTTATCTACAAGCAGGGTGGAGTTGACTTGGACGACTGCGAGAAAGTAAGTAGAAAGCTTGATCCTATCTTGGACGAGGTAAATCCTACAGGCGACGTGCCGTATTCGTTTAACGTATCGTCACCGGGATTGGATAGGCCGTTTAAGACTCAGCGTGACTTTGAGCGCAATTACGGCGAAGAGGTCGAGGTTAAGCTTTACGCACCGCTAAAAGGCAAGAAGCTGTATGAAGGTGTGCTTAAGGAAAAGAACGAAAACACGTTTACGATTCTTGTAGACGACAAGGAAGTAACGATAGAATGTGCCAAGGCGGCTTACGTAAGACCGCTTGTAAAATTTGAATAGACCCATTTGGAGGAGGAATAATCTAATGAAAAGTCAGGACTTTTTTCTTGCGCTCGACGCGCTTGAATCGGAAAAGCGTATAAAGAAAGAAATTTTTATCGACGCGCTCGAAACAGCTCTCGTTATCGCATACAAAAAGCACACCGGTGATGCTAAAGCGGTAGAGGTTAAGCTTGATCCCGACAAATATACCATTGATATTATAGCTTATTTGGAAGTAGTGGAGCAGGTAGAAGACAAGGAGACGCAAATAAGCCTTGAAGACGCTAGACTTATTGATAAGAAGTATAAGATAGGCGATAGAGTTGCAGAAAAGGTTATGCCCAAGGATTTTGGCCGTATCGCAGCTCAAACTGCTAAGCAGGTTATTATGCAAAAGCTTCGTGAAGTAGAAAGCGAGCTTGCATACAGCGAGCTTTCACAAAAGGAAGGCGAGCTTATCACTTGTGTAGTACGCCGTATAGACGGTAAGAACGTTTATGTAGAAATCAATAAGCTAGAAGCTTTGCTTATGCCGCAAGATCAAGCTCCGTCCGATAGATTTAACGTGGGCGATAGAATTAAGGTTTACGTTAAGAAGATTAAGGCAGGCTCTCGCGGACCGCAAATTACGGTAAGCAGAACGGTTGCAGGATTTGTAAAGCGCTTGTTCGAAATCGAGGTTCCCGAAATCGCAGCGGGACTTGTAACGATTAAGTCAATAGTACGTGAAGCCGGTTACAGAACTAAGATGGCGGTGTATTGCGAAGACGGCAACGTAGATCCCGTAGGAGCTTGCGTTGGTAATCGCGGTATGAGAGTTAATGCTATCGTGTCCGAGCTTGGCGGCGAGAAGATTGATATTATTCCTTGGCACAATGATCCGCTTGAGTTTATTGCTCGTGCGCTCAGTCCTGCTAAGGTCGCTATGGTCGAGGTTGTAGATGAGATTGAACGCTCGGCTAAGGTAGTGGTTGACGACAATATGCTTAGCCTTGCAATTGGCAAGGACGGTCAAAATGCTCGTATTGCAGCTCGTCTTACGGGTTGGAAGATTGACGTTAAGTCGTACAGCAACTATATGAAGAGCCAATACGCAGAAAACGTAGATCCTGAGCTTAACGAAGAACCTGTAGAAGAACTTGGAGAACTCAACTAAATGAAAAGTTTGCCGCAAAGAATGTGTGTCGCTTGCCGAGAGATGAGAGAAAAGTCTCAGCTTGTTCGTGTAGTAAAGAGCGGCGATAATATTTTCGTTGACATTACCGACAAGGCACAGGGAAGAGGAGCATACGTTTGCAAAAGCGCCGAGTGTATAAAAAAGCTCGTTAAGACCAAAGCGCTCAATAGAACTTTCAAGCGTGATGTGCCGCAAGAAGTTTATTTGCGGCTGGAGGACGTTATAAATGAACGATAAGATAGCGACGCTCATTGGATTTGCGGTCAAGGCAAATAAGCTTATCTACGGATTGGATACGTTAGAAGAAGGTAACAAAAAAAGATATCTTATAGTTTGCTGTCACACTTTAAGCGAAAGAGCATTTTCGACGGCAAAATTTATTGCAAAACGTGACGGTGTACCTATTTTGGTCACAAAGACTCGTAAACTTGAGGACATAGTTTACAAGAGAAATTGCAAAGTAATCGGCATTTCTAATAAGCAAATGTCAGATGCGATAATAGATTATATTACTAATGATTATTCACTTATTAAGTCGGAGGAAATTTAATTGACTACTCAAAATCAAAACACGCAAAATGAAAAAGACGGCGTAAAATACGAAAATATTAAACGTCTTAAAACCATGATAACGCAAGGCAGCGAGCTTAATGCGTTAATTGCGGACGTAAAAAACATTAAGCGTAAGATTGATGAGATGCTTTCTTCTTATCGCGCGGTAGAAAGAGAAAAGGAAAAAGAATCCCGTGTAGAAGCAGAATTAGAAGAAAAGGCGAAATCTCAGCCTGCTTCCAACGATTCTCATGAGCATCTACCTAAGCACGAAGAAAGCCAGCCCCAGCCCAAGCAGGGAAAGGCGGAAATTAACGAGGTTAGGGAGATTGCAGGCGCTAAGGAAAGCAAAGAAGCGCCCAAGCCGCAAGCTCAACCTAAGCAAAAGCAAGAACAAAAAGAGCCTACGGTTATTCAAAAACCGCAAGGGGCAATTTTGCCTGATGCGCAAAAAAAGCACGTACCGAGTTATGTGCGCGGTGTAGTAGTGCCGCCCCCGCCCCCCAAGCCGGTTGTTCCCCGCGAAAAGTTGGACCGCAGAAACGGCGCTCCGCATTCGCAAAATCAAAGACGTGACGCGCAAGGCGCTCAGCGTAAGCCTATGGATGGCAAAGCGCCCCTTCCTCCGCGCGCTCAAAAGCCGGGTAGTGGTTTGGCTAAGCCTACCCCGATTAAGCTCGACTTACCTCAGGTAAAAGAACGCAGCAAAACCTTTGACAATAAGCGTAAGGACCATAAGCCCGAGGATAAGAAGACAATGAACAAGCGTACGCTTATTCGCAAGGGCTTTATCCAAGACGAGATCGGAGAAGAGCGTATGGGTACTCGCAAGCTCAAGAACAAAAAGCCTAAGACTGAGCAAGCGTTTGCGCCCATCAAGATAGAAAAAGCAGTAATTACTACCGAAAATCTTACAGTAAAGATTTTGAGTGAAAAGATCGGTAAAACTGCGCAAGAGATTATTAAGCAGCTTATGTTGCTTGGTATTATGACCAACATAAACAGCGTAGTAGACTTCCAAACTATGGAGCTTGTTGCAAACGAGCTTGGCGTAGAATTGGAGCTTAAGCTCGACAAAACTATGGAAGCTCAAATAGAAGAAGCGCACGAAGAGGCTGACAAGGAAGAGGATCTCGTTAAGCGTCCTCCCGTTATTACCGTAATGGGACACGTTGACCACGGTAAAACCTCGCTACTTGACGCAATTCGTAAGACCTCGGTGGCAGCTGGCGAGGCGGGCGGTATTACACAGCATATAGGCGCGTACTCGGTTGTGTGCCGTGGCGAGAAGATTACGTTCTTGGATACGCCCGGTCACGAGGCGTTTACCGAAATGCGTGCTCGCGGCGCACAGGTAACCGATATTGCAATTTTGATAGTAGCGGCCGACGACGGTGTAATGCCACAAACGATTGAAGCAATCAATCACGCTAAGGCGGCAAACGTTCCGGTAATTGTTGCAATCAACAAGATTGACAAGCCGGGCGCAAATATCGAAAGAATTAAGCAGCAACTTACCGAATATGGACTCGTAACAGAAGAGTGGGGTGGAGATACAATTATGGTTCCCATTTCTGCTAAGCAGGGTGTAGGTATCGATCAGTTGCTCGAAATGATTCTTTTTGTAGCAGAATATAACAATTATAGAGCTAACCCCAACCGTAAGGCAAAGGGTACGATAGTAGAAGCAAAGCTCGACAAGGGTAAAGGACCTATCGCGAACGTTATCGTGCAAAACGGTACGCTCAAAGTAGGTGACTTCGTCGTTTCGGGCATGACCTTTGGTAGAGTAAGAGCCATGACGGACGATAAAGGTCGCACCATTAAAGAAGCAGGTCCGTCAACACCCGTATCCGTGCTTGGCTTTGGCGAAGTGCCGGCAGCGGGAGATGGCATATACGTTGTAAGCGACGAAAAGGTTGCTCGTCAGGTAATCGAGGAGCGTAACACTAAGCTCCGTAACGAGCAAGCTAACCAAGGTCAAAAGGTTTCGTTCGACGATATGATGAACAAGATTAACGAAGGACAGCTCAAGGAGTTCAATCTTATCGTTAAGGCTGACGTTCAAGGCTCGGTGGAAGCTCTTAAGGCGTCCCTCCTTAAGCTTGAGGGCGAGGACGTAAGAGTTAGAGTGGTTCACTCGGGCGTAGGCGCAATCAACAAGTCCGACCTTATGCTTGCTAATATTTCTAACGCAATAGTTATAGGATTCAACGTTCGCCCTGACAATGAGTCGCGCGCTCTTGCCGAAAAGAACGGCGTTGATGTAAGACTTTATCGTATTATTTACGAGGCTCTTGAAGATATGGAACGCACCATCAAGGGACTTGCTGAGCCTAAATATCAAGAAGTTATTATTGGTAGAGCGCAAGTTCGTAACGTATTTAAGATTACTGGTGTGGGCATGATTGCTGGTAGCTACGTGCTTAACGGAAAGATGCAGCGTAATGCAAAGGTGCGCGTATTCCGTGACGGAGATATGATTCACGAAGGCGCAATCGAAACGCTTAAGAGATTCAAAGACGACGTTAAGGAAATCGGCGTAGGTTACGAGTGCGGTATTTGTATCGAAGGCTTTAACGATATTAAGGAAAACGACGAGCTTGAAGCATATATACTTGAGGAAATAAAGGCGTAAAATAATGAATTTTAGAATAGACAGAATAAATAGCGAGCTTCAAAAAAGCATTTCGGAGATAATAGGCAGACTTAAGGATCCGCGCATTACTTCTATGGTAAGCGTAATGGCAGTAGAGACGTCGCGTGATTTAAGCTCGGCAAGGGTGTTCGTTAGCTGTTACGGAGGTGACGCAAACGAAACTCTTGCAGCGCTCAAAAAATGCTCGGGATTTATTCGTCACGAGCTTCGTAGCGAATACAGAGAATTGCGTACCGTTCCGTCGCTCAATTTCTTCTTGGATACTTCTATGCAATATGGCGAGAAGATTGACGCAATACTTGAAGGATTGAAAAAGCATGAATCTGATTGATAGCATAAAATCCGCAAAAAATATTCTTATTGTGGGACACGTGCGTCCGGACGGAGATTGTCTTGGCGCAGGTCTTGCGCTTAAGCGTCTTGCTAATAACGAAGGCGCGCGCGCCGACTTAGTGTACGATTCAGATTTGCCTAAGCACTACGAGTTTATGCAAGGCTTTGACACCATCAATAAGCCTACGAGCGAAAATTATGATTTGCTTATAGTAGTGGACTGTGGAGACGAGTTGCGTATGGGTAAATACGCTAAACTCCTCAAAAAGATAAAAAGCATACAATTTGACCATCATATTACCAACAAGGGATTTGCGCAAACTAATTACATTTATCCCGAAAAATCAAGTACGTGTGAGATAATTGCCGACGTTTTGTTGCCGCTTAACAAGGTTGACTCGGTAATAGCCGATTGTTTGTACGTGGGGCTTTCTACCGATAGCGGACACTTTATGCACAACAACGTTACGTCTAACGTGTTTGACGTAGCCACTAAGCTTATGAACTGCGGACTTAACGCATATGAGCTTAATATGCGCTTATATCGCAATAGAACGGTCAAAAAAACCGAGCTCATTGCTCGCGCGCTTAACTCTATGAAGTATTTTCGCGACGATAGCATTTGTATTATTACAGTTAAGTCGAGTGATTTGACCGAAACCGGCTGTACGTTGTCTGACACCGAAGGGCTTATCGACTTTGCGATGGCTATGGGTTGTGTCAAGGTTGCAGTTTGTATGACCGAGCAAAGCGAGCACAAATACAAGGTAAGCTTTAGGAGCAAGGGCTACAACGTATCCGAGTGCGCGGCGGTTTTTGGCGGCGGCGGACACGTTCAGGCGGCAGGCTGTGTTGTTTGCGGCTATTACGAAGACGTTTTGCGTAAGATAGTCAAGTCTATAACGGACTGAATGGAATAATGACGGGAGTTATAAATTTATATAAACCCAAAGGAATAACAAGCAGCGACGCAGTTGTAAAGGTAAAAAGAATTTTGCATACGAGGGCAGTCGGGCACATGGGAACGCTCGATCCGCAAGGCGAGGGCGTGCTTATATTAGGCGTGGGCAAAGCTACCCGCCTTTTTGATTATTATTTATCAAAGGACAAGGTGTACGAGGCAGAATTTACCTTTGGTACGCTTACAGACACGCTTGACGGCGAGGGCGAAATAATTAAGTCTGGAGGGACAGTTCCTTCGGCTGAACAAATAAAAGAGGCTATTGCTACTTTTGTTGGCAAACAGCTTCAAGTTCCACCGCTTTATAGCGCAAAAAAGATAGATGGCAGAAAGGCTTATGACATAGCTCGTAGTGGTATGACGGTAGAGCTTAAGCCGTGCGAAATAGAGGTTTTTTCGTTCGAATTTTTGGAGCTTGCTTCTAATCGACTTACCGTAAGAATTCATTGCTCGAGTGGCACGTATATAAGGAGCTTGTGTAGAGATCTGGCAGAAAAGCTCGGCACGTATGCTATTATGACAGCGATTAAGCGCACGCGTTGCGGTTCGTTTTTGGCGCAGGATGCAGTTAGTATCGACGAGCTGACTGAGCAAAGGGTGCTTAGCGTAAGCGAGGCGTTGCCCGAAATTCCGAGATTAGATTTGGACGAGCAGTTTTACGTAGGCTTGTGCAACGGACAAAAAATAAAGACAGAGCGCAGTGGCAAATATCTTGTATTTTGCAAGAACGAGCTGTTTGGTATAGGTAACGCAGACGGCAGCGTTTTGACAATAAAGCCGTATATGAGGGAAGTATGAAAATTTGCTTAGCATTAGGCTTTTTTGATAGCGTTCATATGGGACACAGACAGCTTTTGCGCGCAAACCAAGAGTTAGCTAAATCATTAGGTTGTGTTTCGGCAATTCATACTTTTAGCAACGATATAGGCGAATTTTTCGGACAAAAGCAGCTTTATGCATTTGACAGGCGTAATGAAATGCTTAGCAAATACGCAGATATGATAGTTGCAAGTGAGTTTAACCAAAAGGTTATGAACACTTCTGGGTTGGATTTTTTGGATGAGCTTACCTCAAGATATGATATAGCGGCATTTACTTGCGGGTTTGACTATACCTTCGGCAAAAACGCCGAGTGTAGCGCTGACGATTTGGTAGAATACGCAAACAAAAAAGGCATAGAGTGCATAGTTATTAAGCAACAAACAGTACAAGGTCGAAAGATTTCTACTACTTGGATAAAAGAGTTGCTTATAGATGGCGAAATCGAAAAAGCAAACGAATTGCTTGGAGAGCCTTACGTTATAAGCGGCAAAGTAGTGCACGGCAAGGGTTTGGGTGGAAAAAACGGATTTCCTACGGCTAACCTTAGCTACGACGGATTTTTGCCTAAGCACGGCGTTTATAAAACGTACGTATATTTCGATGACAAAAAATACATTGCAGTTACTAACGTAGGTACAAAGCCAACGTTTGGTGACCAAAGTGTAACCGTTGAGCCTATGATAATCGACTTTAGCGGAGATATTTACGGCAAAAAAATGACGATCGAATTCGTTAGACGATTGCGCGGTGTTCAAAGCTTTTCTTCTCCGATTGAGTTAAAAAAACAAATTGACAAAGACGTAATGGAGGCTTTATGCTCAGAATAGGACCTTCGGGCAACTCACTTTCGTTTTATAACGAAGGCAATAAGCATACATATCAGGCGGCGGCGTGGCTTAACGCAAGGGGACTTAATGCGTTTGAATATTCGTTTGGACGCGGTGTTTCTATGTCTGACGGCACGGCTGAAAAAATCAAGCAAGAGTTTGAAAAATACGATATAGAGATCAGCGCGCACGCACCGTATTATACTAACTTTGCTAATCCGTCTGACGAGATGATAGAAAAGTCCATAATGTATATAACGCAGTCCATACAAGCTGTGAAAAAAATGGGTGGCTCTCGTGTGGTTTTTCATCCTGCGTCGTGTGGAAAGGCAACGAGAGAAGAGGCTGTAGCAAGAGCGAAAAGAAATATCGCTATAATGATGGATAGACTTGAGGGCGATTTCGTTCTTGCCGCGGAAACTATGGGCAAGCTTGCTCAAATAGGGACTGCCGAAGAAATTATTGACTTTTGTACTATTGACGAGCGTCTTGTGCCATGCTTTGACTTTGGACATATCAATAGTTATACAAAAGGCGGACTAAAAACTAAGGATGATTATAGAAGAATAATCGACCTTAGTATAAATAAGCTCGGAATAGAGCAAACCAAAAATATGCATGTGCATTTTTCTAAGATTATGTACGGGGCATCTGGCGAAATCAAGCATCTTACCTTCGAAGATCAAAAGTACGGTCCGGAGTATTTGCCGCTTGCTGAGATAATCGACGAGTACGGTTTGACGCCTTTTGTGGTGTGTGAATCGGACGGAACTATGGCAGAAGATGCAATTATTATGAAAAACTGTCATAAAAGTGTTTACTAATTCAAAAATTTATGCTATAATAGTAAGGTAATGAAAAAAAGGAGGTTGTATGTTCGGTAACAATATTGACACGCTCGTGCTGTTTTCGAGCGTAAACCGCCATTATTTTTCTAAGGTGGACGTGGAATTCGGTTGCGTAATTTTACACGGCGACGAGAAGATTTATCTTACTGATTTCCGATATTATTCGTATCTTAGTAGCGAGCTTAGCGGCTGGAACGTTATAAAGACTTCCGTTGAGAAAATGTTCGACAAAATTAACGCGGAGCTAACTAGACTTAATGCTGAGATTGTTGGTTACGAAGATAAGATAGTTTCGGTGGATAGATTCAAAAAGCTTACGAACGCATGCTCTGCGTTTAAGTTCGAGCCTGCATCAAGCTATATTACGCAAACTCGCGCGATAAAAACCGAAGAAGAAATACAAAAAATTGCAGCTGCTCAAATCATTGCGCAGAAGGCGCTTGGTAAGGTAGTGCCGTTTATTAAGCCGGGAGTGTCTGAGCGAGAGGTTGCGGCAAATATTATCTACGAAATGCAAATGCTTGGCGCTGAGGATTGCGCGTTTGAAACAAGCGTTGCTTTTGGCGAGAATAGCGCTGACCCGTATCACAAGACTGGCAAACGCAAGCTTGATAAGGGCGAAATGGTGCTTATAGATATGGGCGCTAAGCTTGACGGATATTTGTCCGATATGTCCCGTACGTTCTGTATAGGCTCGCCCAACGAAAAGCTTGAGCAAGCTCATAAGGTAGTTCTCAATGCGCAAGAATATGCTTTGGCGAATTTGCGCGCAGGTATCACTTGTCACGAGGCTGACTCGTATGCAAGAGAATACATTATATCTCACGGTTTTGGCAAGGAGTTCGTGCACGGACTTGGACATGGCGTAGGATTAGATATTCACGAATTCCCACATCTAAAGTATGACTCGCCCGTTGTATTGCAGCCTAATATGATTGTTACCATAGAGCCCGGTGTATATATAGAAGGACTGGGCGGCATAAGAATAGAAGATATTGTCGTTATCAAAGAGGACGGCATACTTAATTTAACTAATTTTGATAAAAATATAAATCTCTAAGGAGGAGTTTTATGATAGAAGCAGGAGATTTCAGAAAAGGCATTACCTTGGAAATAGATGGTAAAGTTTACGTTATTGTGGATTTCCAACACGTAAAGCCGGGCAAAGGCGCAGCATTTGTAAGGGCTAAGATTAAGAACGTTATTACTGGACAGGTTCTTGAACAAACCTTCAACCCGTCGGATAAATATCCGCTTGCTCATATCGAGCGTAAGGAAATGCAGTATTCGTACAATGACGGAGACCTTTATTACTTTATGGACATGGAGTCGTACGAGCTTATTCCGTTGAATTACGACGTATGTGCAGATGCTCTTAAGTACATTAAGGAAGAGATGATGGCAACCGTTCAGTTCTACAAGGGTAGCGCGTTCAGCGTAGAAGCACCCAACTTCGTAGAGCTCGTTATCGCAGAAACCGAGCCTGGTATTCAGGGCGATACTTCTAAGGCAGGCAACAAGCCCGCTAAGCTCGAAACGGGTACAAACATCCAAATTCCGCTTTTCGTTAACCAAGGCGAGAAGATAAGAGTTGACACTCGTACCGGAACATATATGGAGCGTGTAAAATAATAGCTGAAAAAAGGACGGCACAAAGGCCGTCTTTTTTGCATGATTTCCAAACGCGTAGATTTTTAATTTGTATGCCAATAGATTGCTTGTTTAGATAGTAAATTTTTTTAAAAAAAAGAACTATACTAATAATGCGATTTAAGCTTTAAGCTTGGGGAATTATAATGATTGTAAGATTGTTTAATTTTTGGTATTTCTTCTGGATTTTAGCTTGTGCAGGAATTACCGTTTTGTGTTATTATTTGCTAAAGGACAAAAGTGAAAAAACCAAAAAAATTGCAATATTTTCAATGTTAGCATTTGCGCTTGCTTTACACTTTTTTAAGCTACTGTTGCCACCTTATTCAACTGACGAAGTGCTCAGGTGGAGAGACAGCTGGTTTATAAATATTTGTGGAGCTAATATATTTTTATTTCCGTTTTTGTTTTTTTCAAAGAATAAATACGTCAAAGATTATATGTTTTTTATGGGGTTGATTGGTGGTGGTCTTGCTCTTTTGTATCCTACGGAAGCGCTTAACAAAACGATAGAAAATCCATTGTACTTTGATACGATCAGGTTTTATTTGCACCATATGACATTGTTTATCGCGCCTCTTTTAATGGTGCTATTAGGCGTTCATAAGGTAAGCTATAAGCGAGTGCTTAGCTGTCCTACGGGACTGCTTATCGTAATGCTGTTTATTATGCTTAATCAAGTTTTACAAAGTGAGCTAGGCTTTGTCGGACTGAGGGGCGAGGACTTTTTTGGAATAGGGTACAAAAACACCTCGTTTATATGGGGGCCGGGCGACGATTCGCTTGCGCAAATCTTCGTTATTTTTTGTCCGGAGGTTTTTAGGACTGTTCCCGTTGGAGTATATGCTGGTCAAGAAAAATTTTGGCCGTGGTTTTGGTTGATTGTACCTGTATATATTTATCTTACGACGTTAGCGTTTTTAATCAGTATGATATTCGACGGCAAGGAGTTTGGAAAGGACGTCAAGAACTTATTTGGTAAAATTAAAGCGTTATTTAAGCCTAAAAGCGAAGGATAATTTACTATTATATATTGTTTAATAAAAACAGACAGTCTGTTTACCGAGTCTATATAAGAGATTTTTTGGTAAGACTGTCTTTTTTATATTGATTATACTTTTTTCTAAAATGCATTGACATATAGTCAATTATGTTGTATAATGTATATAGTTACAAAAATTTAATGCTTGTATGGATGCGACGGGGGGAGTGCTATGAAAAAACGAATTACCTATTTTGTGCTACTTATAGCGTGTATCCTACTATTTTCGGTAGGGCTTGTTGGTTGTAATATAAAAATCTCGCCAATCAACCAAACTGCTAACTTTAAATTTGAGCCGGACGGAGGCGGGTATTCTATAACGAGATACGTAGGCAATAGCGCAAGCGTAATAGTGCCGTATGAGTATTCTGGAAAGCCCGTAACGAGTATAGGAGATAACGCTTTTTCAAATATTCAAATAACAAGTATATTAATTCCAAATACAGTTAAAAGCATAGGGAATAAAGCGTTTTCTGGTTGTATCAAGCTATCTGAAATAATTATCCCGGATTCGGTAACAAGTATAGGAAATAATGCGTTTGAAAAATGTTCTAATCTTGAGACGATATATTTAGGAGATGGTGTTGAATCTATAGGTGATTATGCGTTTAGTGATTGCAATAACTTGCGTTATAACGAATATAGTGGTGGATATTATCTAGGTAACGATCAAAATCCGTATTTTGTATTAATCAAAGTAGAGAGCGCATTAAATTTTGAAATAAACGAAAATACTAAGCTTATTGCTAGTAGAGCTTTTATGGGTAATAGAAATATTATAAGTTTAGAAATACCTGATGGTGTAACAAGCATAGGAGAGAGTGCGTTCGAGGGATGCAGTAGCTTAACAAGCGTAACAATCGGGAATAATGTAACAAGCATAGGAGAGAGTGCGTTCTATGGATGCGGTAACTTAACAAGCGTAACAATCGGGAATAATGTAACGAGCGTGGGAGATTGGGCATTCGCTAATTGCAATAGCTTAGAAAGCATAACAATCGGGGATGGCGTAACGAGTATAGGAGAATGGACATTCTATAGTTGCGATAGTTTAACAAGCATAACAATCGGGAATAGCGTAACGAGTATAGGTGATTCTGCGTTCTCTTTTTGCGATAGCTTAGCAAAGGTAAATTATACGGGAACAATAGACAGTTGGGCGCAAATAAGCTTTGGTTCCTACGATTCAAACCCGATATATTATACTAAAGACTTGTATATAAATGATGTAAAAGTAACCAATGCAACGTTAAGCACAGCAACAAAAATTTCCGATTATGCGTTCCGTTATTGCGATAGTTTAACAAGTATAACAATTGGGGATAGCGCAACGAGCATAGGAGAATATGCGTTCTATAATTGCAGCAACATAACAAGCGTAACAATTGGGGATGGCGTAACAAGCATAGGACGTGCTGCGTTCTGTGAATGCAGTAGCATAACAAGCGTAACAATTGGTGATGGCTTAACAACCATAGGAAGACATGTATTCGAGTATTGCAGAAGCTTAACAAGCGTAACAATCGGTGATGGCTTAACAACCATAGGATATGGTGCGTTTATTGGATGCAATAGCTTAACAAACGTATATTACAAAGGCACGGAGCAAGAGTGGGGCAATATAACAATAAACGAAAGCGGTAATGATGATCTTACTTCCGCTACAATCTACTACAATAGCTAAACCGAGCCTACTAAATAAGGAAACTATTGGCATTACGACGCAGACGGAGTAATGCCTATAGTATGGGAATAAATACAGATTCAAGGTTGTTTACATCAAAAAAAGGGCAGTCCGTAGTAGACTGCCTTTTTGATATGCTTTGTGGTTTTAAGCTTGATATTCGAGCGACTTATAGTAATTAATAAGGTCTTTAAGCTCTTCTATTTGTTGTCTAAGGTGTTCGCCTTGGTCGGTATCAGCTACCGTAACACGCTTGTCGGTATACTCAACGATTTGCATAGACGGAGCTGAATTGTCTAACAATTCGCCTGCGGTGTGTTGAGCAAGTGCGTAGTAACGTGAGTTGTATATAAGCGTATAGCCCGCAATACCGGTGGTGTTTTGGTAAGATTTTGCCATACCGCCGTCTATTACGTATAACAATCCGCCACCTTTGATGGGGCTTTCGCCAAGCTTTTGCTTAACGGGCACGTGACCGTTGATAATATGTCCGCCATAGTTAAGTCCGAATTCCTTAAGAATCTTAAGACAGGTTTCCTTGCTGGCAACGTGCTTATAGTAGTGGTCGGTGTGCTCCTTGTGGGTTGCTTTGTCAGCAACGAAGAATCTTTGGAAGGTGGTAATTGTATCCTTGCCAAAGAGGGGGGATTTGCCGCCGCTCCACAAGTACCAGAGCAAGTGACCGTCGTACTTATCCTTAGCGCCCTTGTAATAAATGCGTCTAACTTCCTTGTCGAGATAGTCGAAGTATTCCTTGCCGCTTAGAGTCTTGCCGCTACCTATATCAACCTTTTCAAATTCTCCGTTTTCCGTCATGGGGATACATCCGTGATAGAGAAGGTTGTTGTTAGAAATAGTATAGAGCGAGCCGTGAGTAAGAAGGAATTTTATATGGCTTTCGAGTCGCTTGCTGCTTGTAAACGAAGCTGCTACGCGCTCCATAAGGTCGTATTCGTCTTCTGTAAATTCGAACGGATTTTTGGGGTCAACCGTGGGGAAATTGGTGTCGCGCATAGGATATTCGGTGTCACCAATTTTTACGGTGCCTTTCTCGAAGTCTATCTTGTCGAGCAAAACTCTTGCCTGAGCATGATATTCGGGATGCTGCATAATCATTTGCGCTTCCGCCTTGAATTGTATGATGCTTATAGCTTTATGCATCTTAGCGGCAAGCTTCATATCGATAGGGTCAAATTTGTTCTTGTCAAAAACTTTTGGAGTAAAGCACGCGCATTCATCGTCACCGTAAGCCTGAGTGGCAAACGCGCTAATGGGGCGAAGGTTGATGCCGTATCCGATTTCGAGCATATCGAAATTGTTATATGCGAAGTTGATACGCAATACGTTAGCTATGCTAGCCCAGTTACCCATAGATGCTCCCATCCATAAGATGTCGTGATTTCCCCATTGGAAATCTACGTTATTATATCTGATAAGATAATCCATAATGTAGTCAGGGTGCGCGCCTCTATCAAATACGTCGCCAACGATATGCAGCTTGTCAATTGCAAGATCGCTAATAGTGCGCGTTAGAGCCTTGATAAAGTCTTCGGCAATACCTGTTTCTACTAAAGATCTAAGTATCTGCTCGTAGTAGTGCTCCTTGTTTGCTTCGTCGTCCGAGTGCAAAAGCTCGTCTATAATATACGCGTATTCCTTAGGAAGCTTTTTGCGAACTCTCGAACGGGTGTATTTGTAGGCTGTATCCTTGCAAAGCGAAATAAGAAGATAAATTACGCGTCTAAGCCAAGCGTCATATGCAGGAGTGGATTTTTTTTCACTCAAAATATTTTCGGGATAAAAAACTAATCTTGCAAGCTCAGCTCTCTCTTCCTCAGACAAATCGGTAAAAAGCCAATCAATTTTTTCTTTAAGCACGCCCGAAGCGCTTTTTAACATATAAATAAACGCTTCGTGCTCGCCGTGTAGATCACTGAAGAAGTATTCAGTGCCCTTGGGCAAGGAAAGAATTGCGGAAAGATTAACGATTTCTACTGCCGCGGATTTAGCATCGGGATATTCCTTGGACAATAGACTCATATATCTCTTGTGTGACATAAAGACCTCCTACTTTAAGTTTTCTATACTCTTAATTAGCGTATTACGCTGTTCTTCGTATTTTGTAAGCTTTGCTTTTTCTGCTTCGATAAGGGCAGGGGGAGCTTTTTTTACAAAGCCCTCGTTTGCAAGCTTGCCGCGCGCTCTTGCAATTTCGCTGTTCGTTACTTCAAGCTCGTGTGTTAAGCGAGCAATTTCCTTTTCCTTGTCGATAAGCTCGTTCATGGGAATATAAGCCTTTGCAATGCTCGAAATTACCGTTACGTTCTTACCGCTTGGCTCGCAGTCAACAATCTCGATGCTGTTGCCACACGCAAGCTTTTCGATATAAGCCGCAGCATTTTTGATAAGCGCGCGATCAGCAAGCGGCTCTACAAAGATAGCAGTGCGCTTGGATTGACTTACGTTCATTTCGCTACGCATAGCTCTGATGTTTTTGATAAGCTCCATAACGCTATTCATCTTGTTGATTTCTTTTGTAAAGGTGCTGCGAATTATTTTGTCACCTACGACGATTCCCTTGGTGGACGGGTAGGGGGATATCATAATGTCCTCAGCGTCTTTGTTGGGGAGAGCGTTGTAAATTTCTGCCGTAATAAACGGAATAATGGGGTGAGCGAGCTTGAGCGTTTCTCTGAGCACGTACAAAAGCACGCTAACCGTATTGTTGCGTTTGTCCAAGTTGTCACTGTAGAGCGCAGTCTTGCTAAGCTCAATGTACCAGTCGCAAAGGTCGCTCCAAATAAAGTCATAAAGTTCAGCTGCCGCTAAGCCTATTTCGTATTTGTCCATAAGCTTAATTACCCGCTTTACGCATCTATTAAGCTTGCCCAAAATCCACTTGTCCGCAATAGTAAGACGGAACGAGCCCATTTCCTTGATGGAACAGCCTTCTGCGTTCATCAAAACAAAGCGGGAAGCGTTCCAAATTTTGTTCATAAAGTTGCGATAGCCCTCGAGCTTGTCGTTAGAATACTTGATGTCGCCACCTGCCGAAATTCCGCTAACGAGCGAAATTCTAAGCGCGTCTGCGCCGGTGTTGTCGATTACCTCTATGGGATCAACGCCATTGCCTAGAGATTTGCTCATCTTTCTGCCCTTGTCGTCACGCACGATACCGTGAATTACAACGTCGCCAAAAGGCTTAACGCCAGTGTGTTTAAGAGCGGAGAATATCATACGTGATACCCAGAAGCCGATAATATCATATCCCGTTACGAGCACGTCGGTGGGGTAGAAGTAGTCAAGAAGGTCAGTCCTGTCCGGCCAGCCCATTGTAGAGAACGGCCAAAGCGCGGATGAGAACCACGTATCAAGCACGTCCTCGTCCTGACGCATTTTGCCACCGCACTTAGGACATACGGTAAGGTCGGTTTTTGACGCGGTTATTAAGCCGCAGTCGTCGCAGTAGAATACGGGAATACGGTGTCCCCACCAGAGCTGACGGGAAATACACCAGTCTTGCGAATTTTCCATCCAATGAAGATATGATTTTTCAAATCTCTTTGGAATAAAGCGAATTTCCTTGCTTTTTACTGCATCTATAGCAGGACGTGCAAGCTCGCTCATTCTTACGAACCATTGCTTGCTGACAATAGGCTCGATAACGTTGCCGCAACGATAACAATGACCAACATTGTTGAGATGATCTTCTATTTTTACGAGATAGCCTTGAGCCTTAAGGTCGTCAACAATTTTTTTGCGCGCTTCGTATCTATCAAGTCCTACGTATGCGCCGCCATTTTCGTTGATGGTAGCGTCGTTATTCATAATGTTGATGGACGGAAGATTGTGTCGCTTGCCCACCTCAAAGTCGTTTGGATCGTGCGCAGGCGTAATCTTAACCGCGCCAGTACCAAAGTCCTTTTCTACGTATTCGTCGGCTACGATAGGAATTTGTCTGCCGGTAAGCGGAAGAACAAGATGCTTGCCGATAATTTTCTTGTAGCGAGAATCGGAGGGGTGTACCGCAACAGCCGTATCGCCAAGAAGTGTTTCGGGACGGGTGGTCGCAATAACAACCTCGCCACTGCCGTCAACAAGCGGATATCTTATATGCCAAAGGTGCGAATCGGCGCTTTCGTATTCTACCTCTGCGTCAGAAATAGCAGTTTTGCACTTTGGACACCAGTTTATTATACGGTCGCCCTGGTAGATTATACCTTCGTTGAACATGTTTACGAACACTTCTCTGACAGCCTTGGAGCATCTTTCGTCCATGGTAAAGGCGCTTTTGTCCCAATCACAGCTAAGGCCAAGACGCTTTTGTTGCTCTACAATTCTACCACCGTATTGGTTTTTCCACTCAAAAGCCTTTTTCAAAAAGCCTTCTCTGCCAAGCTGTTGCTTGGTGATTCCTTCCTTTTGGAGCTTTTCTACGATTTTTACTTCGGTTGCGATAGATGCGTGGTCAGTACCGGGCAACCAAAAAGCCTCGTAGCCTTGCATACGCTTATATCTGATAAGCGCATCCTGCATGGTACAGTCGAGAGCGTGACCGATATGGAGCTGTCCGGTGATATTCGGGGGAGGCATAACTACGGTAAACGGCTTTTTGCTTTTGTTGGGGCTAGCCGAAAAATATTTTTTACTTACCCAATTATCATAAATACGTTGTTCAAAATCTTTTGGTTCGTAGGTTTTGTTCATATATAACTTCCTTAAAATGCATATTCAGCGTTTCAGCTGATATTATAACACACCAAAAATAATAAAGCAACAAAATAATAATATTAACAAGCAAAATTAACGGAGCATAGCATAGAGTATATGAAATTAATGGAGGATTTTATGAAAAAAATTATTGTTTTATTTATGTGCGTGTTGCTTTGTTTGATGCCGTTCTCGCTTGTTGGATGTCAGACGGAAAATAACGTCATTAGACTTAGCGAGGTGACTCATAGTATATTCTATGCGCCGCTGTACGTAGCGATAAATAACGGCTACTTTAAGGACGAAGGGATAGAAATTGAATTGTCTAACGCAGGTGGTGCAGATAAGGTAATGACTGCCATTGCGTCCAAAAGTGCCGATATAGGCCTTATGGGACCGGAGGCAACCATTTATTGCCATGTTAACGGACAGCGAGATTATCCTGTGATTTTCGGCCAGCTTACTCAGCGTGACGGCTCGTTCTTAGTATCTCGCAATCCCGAACCCGACTTTGAGTGGAGTGATTTGCGCGGTAAGCACGTTCTTGCAGGCAGACCGGGCGGAGTTCCTGCTATGACGCTACAATACGTTGTTGAAACTGTCGGCGGGCTTTCGCTTGACGAGCTAAATTTTGATACAGACGTTGCCTTTGATATGATGGTGGGCGCGTTTGAGGGTGACCAAAGCATAGATTACTGTACGATGTTCGAGCCTACGGCAAGCGGATTTGTTGCAGCAGGCAAGGGATATATAGTAGCGTCTGTAGGCGAAGCGTCTGGCGACGTGCCGTACACGGCTTTTTCGGCATCAAAAAGCTACCTTGGCGAAAATCGTGAGCTTGTCAAAAAATTTCTTGCTTGCGTAATCAAGGGTTATGAGTTTATTTTGAATAACGATGCAAACGCTGTTGCTCAAGCTCTTTTGCCTTCTTTCCCGGGAGAAAACGTATCTCTTATGGCGTCGTCAGTAAGCAGATATCTTAGTATTAACGCCTGGTGTGCTACGCCTGTTATGAGCGAAGCGTCATTTAACCGTTTGCAAGATATTATGGAAAATTCGGGAAACCTTAGTGATAGAGCAGACTATTCGATTGCGGTGGATAATAGCATTGCTAAGGAGCTCATCGGCTAAAATTACTATACACGAATCGAGGAAAAAGCATGGAAATACTTAAAATGGATAACGTAAGCTTGACTTATCAAACGGTGGAGCAAGAAACTAAGGCCATCGAAAATATTACTCTTAGTATTAGCGACGGAGAGTTTATAGCGCTTGTTGGTCCGAGCGGCTGTGGCAAGACCACCATACTTTCTCTCGTATCAGGATTAATTAAGCCGACTAGCGGTACGATTATGCTAATGGGCAGGCCGATAGATAAGCCAAGTACAATGACGGGATACATGCTTCAGCGCGATATGCTATTCGAGTGGCGCACAATAGAAAAAAACGTTTTGCTTGGCCCTGAAATTCAACGCTCTACCTCTATAGAAAAAAGGCAAGAAATAAACGAACTTTTGAAAAAATACGGATTATGGGATTTTAGAAATCACTATCCGACTCAGCTGTCGGGAGGTATGCGTCAGCGCGCCGCGCTAATACGCACTTTGGCGTTAGACCCTAAGCTACTGCTTTTAGACGAGCCATTTTCTGCGCTTGATTTTCAGACTAGGCTTAGCGTTTGTAATGACGTGCATAAGATAATAAAAAGCGAAAAAAAGACCGCCTTGCTTGTAACGCACGATATTTCTGAAGCGGTAAGCATTGCGGATAGAATTGTTGTTTTGTCTAATAGACCGGCTAGCGTAAAGAATACGTTTATGATAGACATTGACACTGCTACTCCGCTTGAGCGCAGAGAAAGTAGTAGCTTTGGCAGGTGGTTCGATACTATTTGGAAGGAAGTGAGCGTATGAAAAAACAAAAGAACCAACACGAGCAGTTTTTACAAAAAAACAAGCAACGTAAGATAAAAATTGTGACAATTCAAATTCTTTTACTGGTTTTTCTTGTGGGGATTTGGGAGCTTGCGGCTTGTTTTGAGTGGATAGATAGCTTTATTACGTCATCACCGTCAAGAATAGCAAAAATGCTTGGTGAGCTTTCTAGTCAAAATTTGTGGATTCATATTTGGACGACACTATACGAGTGTATTATAGGTTTTGTAATTTCTACGTTGTTAGGAATAGCAATAGCAATCTTGCTTTGGTGGTCAGACCTATTGCGCAGAGTACTTGAGCCTTATATCGTAGTGCTAAATAGCTTGCCGAAAATTGCGCTTGGACCTATAATAATTATTTGGGTAGGAGCGGGCGCAAAGGCAATAGTCATGATGACGGTATTGATATGCATTATCGTTACGATAATCAGCACGCTTAACGGACTAATAGCAACGGACGAAGGCAAGATTTTGCTTATGCGCTCTATGGGCGCGACTAAGTGGCAAGTGTTGACCAAGCTGGTTTTGCCAGGAAGCGTACCAACATTTTTGTCTGTGCTCAAGATTAACGTAGGACTTGCGTGGGTAGGTACAATAATGGGCGAATATTTAGTGTCGGGAGCGGGGCTTGGATATCTTATCATTTATGGTGGTCAGGTGTTTAAGCTTGACCTTGTGATGACGTCCACCGTGATACTATGCTTTTTGGCGGCGATTATGTATTTTGCGGTTGCGCTTGTCGAGAAGCTTCTTAAGCGACGCTGAATTTTTGGCAAGAAAAAATATGCAAAGCGTTATGTAGATAACACCGAATATTCCTATCACGGGGTAAAGGTATGCGACTACGTTTTCAAATCCCAAATTACTTACCGCAAGTCCGCCGATAAGCGAAATGATAATTGCAAATTTGTTGCCAAAAATAGGCGTGAGCCACGACGACAGTCCACTAAACGCTGTTAGCATAGTAGTAAATATAGAAGTTGCCACTACCGCAACGGCAGCGTAGTATAAGAACTTATTAGTCGATAGAGCAACGGTAATAAGAGGCATATCAGAACTTGCATTTTGGCTATTAATAGTCAAAATAACGAAAAGCATAATAACCGTGATAACTGTCGCAGCAATAAGCGAGGCCCAAAACGTTGTTTTGGGCTTTTCGTCTATGGTTGTAAGCACCGTACAGGCGAGCATTATATTCATACTGACATAAACGACTACTGACGGCAAGGTAAACGGCTCAAATTTTAAGTTAATTGTTGCGTTAATGTTAAAGCTGCAAATAAGTACTATGAAAAATATTATAAAGGGGACTATTAAGCTATTGCTTTTCAATAGACCCTTCAGTCCCTTACTTACGATAATTGCACACAAAATTCCACTTATTATTGAGTAAGCGGGAGATATAGGAAAAATAGTATTAAGTAGGCTATCCATACCAGAAAGCATACCCGAAAGTACGATTAGACTATTTAGAAGTAAGAATACGTCAGCAATAAATCTTAGCTTACCCAAAAGCTTAGCATTGACAGCGCCGAAATCAGACTGCTTAAAAATTCTTCCTATCGTACAAAAAAGATAGCAAAGCAAAAAAGTGCCAAGCCCGACAAGAGGCGCTACAAATATGGATATATTGTCTCCGAAAAACGCTGAGATTTCTTTGCCCGAAGCAAAGCCCGCGCCTATCATAGTGCCTATTATAAGCATAGCAAGCGAAAGGGTTTTTTTCATATTACAATATATTAGAAAGCAAGGCTGTTTATTCGATATTTAATTTTTTTGGCTTCAGTTTGTCATACTAACGATAATGAAATCGTGTAAAAAGTTTTTTAAAGGCGCGGGGATGCTCGCGGTTATGAGTATAATAGCTAAGGGTGTGGGCGTTTTGTATCGTATTCCGCTTACTAACGTCTTGGGCGCAGAGGGTATAGGACTGTATCAAATGATTTTCCCTTTGTATTCGCTTATTTTAGCAATAAGCTGCGGGGGTATGCCCACAGCTATAAGTAAGTATATTAGCGAAATGACTGCAAGCGGAAATTCTTTTGCCGTAAAAAAGACTCTCAAGGTTTGTCTTGCTGTATTTTTT
This sequence comes from Clostridia bacterium, assembly GCA_017501145.1. Lineage (GTDB taxonomy): Bacteria > Bacillota > Clostridia > Christensenellales > Pumilibacteraceae > CAG-552. Next base: position 31,772 of record JAFVXL010000010.1, read on the forward strand.
ATTACAGGCGTGGTTTTGTCGTTGTTTATTTTTGCTTTTCGTAATCAAATAGCTACATCGCAGGGAAATAGCAAGGCAAGCCTTGCGTACGCCGCCTTGCCGCCTGCTATTGTTTTTTCAGGTATAATTTCTTGCTTTAGGGGGTATTTTCAAGGGAAGCAAAATCTTTTGCCTAGCGGTGTTAGTCTTGTGGTTGAGCAGGCGGCAAAGGTGATTTTTGGATTAGGACTTGCTTATGCGTTGTCTAATAGAGGGGTAGAGTATGCCGTAATGGGCGCGATAATAGGAATTTCTATAAGCGAAGCGGTTGCTGCAGCTTATCTTGCCGCTAGGTATGCGCTGTCAAATAAGACTCGCGTAGTAGCTAACGCTGAGATAGCAGCTGACGTGATTGCCGTACATCCAATAAGAACGAGCATAATACTTAAGTCTGTATATTCGGTTTTGATTCCACTCACGATAGGATCGTTGATTATGCCGCTAAGTCAAGTGCTAGATAGCTTTTTGGTTGTCAATTTGCTCGTTAACAAAGGTATGGTAGCTGATGAAGCGACGGCTTTGTACGGAATTTTCAATGGCCCTATTGGGTCGTTGCTTAATATGCCTACGGTAATCTCGGCAGCGCTTGCTACTTCTATGCTGCCTAAGATTTCTTATCGCGTCAAAAAGGGCGAAGGCTTTTTGGGAATTATAGACGACAACGTTGGGATGTTTCTTGCAGTAATGATACCTATTTCGTTAGTGCTTGTAGCTTCGCCCACGCCGATATTGAGAATACTGTACTCTAGCGGGCTAAGCGAATCGGAGCTTGAGATAGCCGCTAAAATGCTCAGAATAGAAGGAATAAACATTGTGCTAGTGGGCGCGGTACAGCTTAGTGCTGCAGCTATGCAGGGAGTGGCTAAGGTGAGAATACCCGTATATAATTTGCTGATAGGCGCGGCAACGAAAGTAGTAGTGCTAATTATATTAGTACCGCAAATAGGTATTTACGGCGCGGCAATATCTAACGTGGCCTTTTATTTAGTAACGGCAGCTTTGGACGGAATTTGCCTAAAGAGATATTGTACGGCGCTAATCAACCTAAAAAAACAGTCAAAGGTTTTTTTGTCAATATCTGTATTTGCAATATTATACGCGACTTATTTCATATTGGAAAGAGCATTTTCTTCCTTTGTTGCATTTATTTTGAGCGCATTTTTGGCGACGGTGACGTATTTGGTGATAATAATCAAAACAAAATGTATTTTGTTTCGTGAAACGTTGTTTTAAGTGTTGATTTTGAAAAGATTTTGTAGTATAATTGACGTAATAAGGTAAAGAAGGTTTATTATGCTGGACGTTAGATTTATAGCGGAAAACGCAGACGAAATAAAGGCTAAGCTTGCAAATAGAAGCGGTAGCTATGATGTAGATAAGGTATGTCAGTTGTATTCTAAGCGCAAGGAGCTTTTGGTGCAGACAGAGCAACGCAAGGCAATGCGTAATAAGGTAAGTGACCAAATAGCCGTAATCAAGAGAAACAAAGGCGATGCTACCGAGCTTATTGCTCAAATGAAGGCTTTGGGTGAGGAAATTAAGCAAATTGACGCTCAGCTTGCCGAAATTGAGCCTATGCTCAAAGAGGCTGTTTTGTCTATACCGAATATCCCGCACGAAAGTACGCCTATAGGCAAAGATGAAAGCTGTAATGTAGAGATTAGACGATATGGAGAGCCTCGTAAGGCAGATTTTGAGCTTAAGCCGCACTGGGAGATTGGAGCAAATCTCAAGATTTTGGATGCTCCAACTGCAGCAAAAATAACAGGCACAAGGTTTACAGTATACCGTGGACTTGGCGCAAGATTAGAACGCGCAATTCTTAACTTTATGCTTGATACCCACGCGCAAAACGGCTATACCGAAATAATGCCGCCATTTATGGTTAATCGAGATAGTATGTATGGAACTGGACAGCTTCCTAAGTTCGAAGAAGATGCGTTTTGCGTGAAGAACAACGGGTATTTCCTTGTTCCTACAGCCGAAGTTCCCGTAACTAATATGCACAGAAGCGAGGTGTTAGACGCAGCGAGCTTACCGCTCAAGTATTGCGCTTACACGGCTTGCTTTAGAGCAGAAGCAGGTAGCGCGGGTAGGGATACGCGAGGACTTATTAGACAGCACCAGTTTAACAAGGTCGAGCTTGTCAAGTTCACTCGTCCCGAAGAAAGCTTAAATGAGCTCGAAAAGCTTACTATGGACGCAGAGCTTATTCTTCAAAAGCTTGGACTTGCTTATCGAGTTGTTTCGCTTTGCACGGGAGATATAGGATTTTCGTCGGGCAAGACATACGATATTGAGGTTTGGATGCCGAGCTACAATAGATATGTAGAAATTTCGTCGTGCTCGGATTTCTTCGATTATCAGGCTCGTAGGATGAATATTAAGTTTAAGGGAGAGCAGGGCTTGGAGTTTGTTCATACCCTTAACGGAAGCGGTCTTGCTGTGGGTAGAACTACTGCCGCAATACTCGAAACGTATCAAAACGCCGACGGCTCGGTAACTGTGCCGGAAGCATTGATTCCTTATATGAGGACGGAAGTTATTAGGTAATGATTATTGGAGCTATTATAAGAGGAATAAAAACGGTAATAGATGCTATTGCAAAGGCAGTTGCGTGGCTTTTGCTTGCCTTTGGTTTATGGGTTCCGCTATTATACAGCTTAATATTCTTGCTTGTCGTAGTGCTGTTTTTGGACGTTCCGCTTGCATCAACCTCAACAGTTTATTTTACCGGCTTGTTTATTTCGTTTATAGGAGCGCTTTGGTTTAGTATGGCGCGTAGCGCAAATAAGGCTAAGCAACGCCAAAGAAAAAAGTCGGTAGGATATAACGTAGCCGAAGTTAAGAAGAAGAATAAGGACGTTGTGCCTATAGAAGAAAATCAGCCGCAAATAGACGACCAACCGAAAGAACAAGCGCAAGGCTTAGACAATCAACAGCCTGCGCCTAATCAATACCCACAACCTAATCAATATATTCAACCGCAACAGTTCTATCAGCCGTCGCAGCCGCAGTATTATCAGCCTCCGCAGTACGCGCCTAATCAGTACGCTCAGCCCCAGCCGCAGTATTATCAACCGCCACAGTACGCGCCTAATCAGTACGCTCAGCCCCAACCGCATGAGCAGTATAACCAACCTACCGCAAGAGAAGATTATAATGGTGGCCGTAACTATACTAACGAATCTAACTATCGAGATAGCGAAAGTAGCGACTACGCGAATAGATACAATGAAAGACGATACGATAGACAGGTATACGATAGGCGAGATTATGGAGAGCGAACGGAAAGTCGTGAATATAACGACTATGCAAATAGACCGCTCGCTAACGAAACTCCGCGTATATTTAGGCTTAGAGAAGACCCCGATATGCTTGTCTATGAGTACACCGATAGGCTCGACTATTACAAGCGCACGTGGCAAGGTAATGTATTTGTCAGAAGAAAATTCAAGCGATAAAAAGTAAAAGCAATTACGTATAATGGTAATTGCTTTTTTTGTAAAGCAAAAATCCCGCCATAGTGGCAATCTCAAAATAGACAAAAAATTTACTCCTTTTAGTTGTCTAAATGTGAAAATTTAATGAAGCTTTTTTGCAAGTGTTGACACATCTTATAATCGCATGTAAACGCTAATTAAAGAGAGTTTATGAAAATAATTGGGAATAAGCCAGAGCTTAAAAGACTAGGCATTTTAATGGTTTTATTAATGATATCGTTTTTTATGGATGTGAAGAGTTAACAACGGTATATTTGTTGTCAACGGGAGCGCAACTTAACGATTTGGTATTTGATGGTTGTACCAGCTTAGAGGCAATATTAGTACCTAATGATACTCAAGTATATAATACATATAGAGATATGTTTATCTCGCAAGGCTTAAAGGATAAAGTTGTTTGCGATACAAACGGATTGAGCTTTGTTTTGCAGGAAGACGGTACTTATGTAGTTAGTCAAGGAGAAACGGATTTAGCAGGCGAGATAATAATTCCTGCGTACTATAACGGTATAGCGGTAACGGCAATAGCTGACGGAGCGTTTGAAGATTGTACGGGAATAACCTCTATAATTATGTCAGATATGATAACGTTTATAGGAG
>JAFVXL010000011.1 GCA_017501145.1 Clostridia bacterium
GCAATCACAGTCGCCCTCACAGCACTCGTGAGCGGTGCTAAGATATTCTTCAAATACTCTATTCATAAGCTCCTCGTCTTCAACCGGTACAACGAGCTGAGTGTCGTCATCCTGAGGAACGAGCTTGCAAATGATAACCTCATCTTGACCGATACCTTCTACTTCTTGAGCGGGAGAAAGAAGAACGTAAAATTCTTCTTCGTGCTCTACGCAAGCAACTTCGATAAACTTAATATCGTTACCCTTGTCGTCCTGCAAAACAATTACTTCGCCTTCATCAAAAATTTCGCAATTTTCGTTTTCCATTTTATTAAACTCCTTAAAAATTATTTTTTATTTTATCCAAGTAGGTCTGCAATATGATTTGCGCCGAAATGGTATCAACTACCTTCTTACGCTTATCCCATCGCATTTCCGCCTCGTCGAGCACGCGCTCGGCGCTAACGGTAGTAAGTCGCTCGTCTACGTACTCTACAGGCAATCCGCTTACCTTAGTCAAAACGCTACCGATTTTGCGCGTTTTTTCAGCGCGCTCGCCCTCGCTACCGTCCATATTTAGCGGAAGTCCAAGCACGATTGTTTGCGCTCCAAGCTCGTGCGCCTTTTGGCTAAGCGCGTCTATATCGCCACGCATACCTACCGACTTTATCGTCCCTACCGGAGAGGCAATTATGCCAAGAATATCGCTTACGGCAAGTCCTATTCGGCTATCGCCATAGTCAATCGCAAGTATTCGCATAAGCACCTCCAAAGTTATTATAACATATTTTCTCACTTTTGCACAATAAAAAACAAAGGTTTTTTCAAATAGTTCAAAAATATTGTCGTCTTATTGCAACTTACCTGCCGCAATGCCCCCCAATTATTTTCAAAATTAAATTTATAGATAAAAAGCCGCTCTATCACAAAGAACGGCTTTTCTAAGTAAAATTAGACGTTTTGTTGACTTTGCGGTCCGCAACCGCAATCACAACCACTGTGATTTACTACGGTTTCCGCCTTGGATTTGATGTCGTCTACCATCTTTTCGGCCTTAGGACACATTTTTACCAAAAACATGCCACTGATAAGTCCGATTCCTGCGCCTAGCATAAAAACACCTTTTAACATATCTAACCTCCTTTTGTGGTTATTGTGTATGCTTTAAGGAGTGTTTATGCACAAATTAGCTAAATGTCAAATAATTACTTTTTGTTTTTCTTGTACTCGGTAAGATAGTTATTTATCGCTTCTTTGATCGCCTCTTCAGCCAAAACCGAGCAGTGAATCTTCTGTGCCGGGAGTCCGCCAAGCTCGTCGATAACCTGTCTATTTGTTATTTTGAGAGCTTCTTCGATAGTCTTGCCCTTAACCATAGCGGTAGCAACCGACGAGGTAGCTATAGCTGCAGTACAACCAAAAGTTTGGAAGCTTACGTCTTCGATAACGTCATTTTCGTTGATCTTTAAGAAAATCTTCATAATATCGCCGCAGGTTGCGTTGCCTACCGTGCCAACTGCGTTAGCATCCTTCATCTCGCCTACGTTTTGGGGATTGGCAAATTCTTTTAATACTCTTTCGTTATACATTACTGTTTTCCTCCGATAAATTCTGAATAAAGCGGCGACATAGCCCTAAGTCTACCAACCGCGCTAATTAAATTTTGTAATACGTAATCAACGTCTTCCTTGCTCGTGTCCTTACCAAACGAAAATCTTATAGAGCCGTGAGCCTTTTCTATCGGCAAGCCTGTTGCAAGCAATACGTGCGACGGTTCAAGCGAGCCGGACGAGCAAGCTGAGCCGGACGAGCAAGCAATACCGTTAAGGTCAAGGGTAAGGAGCAAGGATTCGCCTTCGATAAATTCAAACGCAAAGTTTGCATTTTGCGGCAAGCGATGCTCGCGATGTCCGTTATAAATAACGTAACCGATATTTTTCTCTACCTCTTGTACGAAGTAATCCCTAAGTCCCTTAATGTGATTGTAGTTAGCGTCAAGGCCGTCAAGCGCCTCTTCAAGCGCCTTGCTTAGTCCTACTACCGCGGGAACGTTAGTTGTTCCACCGCGTCTAGTGCGCTCTTGATGTCCGCCGGCAATAAGCTTATCGGGCTTAATTCCGCCCTTTATATACAATACGCCTATGCCCTTAGGTCCATAGAACTTATGTCCCGAAAAGGATAGCATATCCACGCCAAGATCAGCTATATCCACGGGGATAGAGCCCATGGCTTGAACTGCGTCGGTATGAAAAATTGCTCCGTGACGGTGAGCAATCTCTGCAAGCTCCTTTATGGGCTGAACGGTACCGATCTCATTGTTAGCCATCATAATACTAACTATCGAAGTATCATCTGTAATAGCCGCCTCTAAATATTGAGGTCTTATTATGCCTTTTTCGTCGCAAGGAAGGTAAGTAACCTTGTATCCCTGTTGCTCAAGCTGCGCCGCAGACGAAAGTATTGCCGCGTGCTCTATCTTAGAGGTAATAATATGCTTACCTTTGTCCTTATATGCGTTTGCGCCTCCCTTAAGCGCCCAGTTGTCAGCCTCCGTTCCGCCCGAAGTGAAATAAATTTCGGTGGGCTTAACCTTAAGCAGCTCAGCAATTTTGCGCCTTGCTCCGTCTACTGCATACGCGCCCTGTTGTCCAAAGGCGTGCATACTGTTAGCGTTACCGAATTGCTCGGTAAAATACGGCATCATCTCGGCAAGCACGGTTTTAGAAAGCGGGGTTGTTGCCGAATAATCTAAATAAACTTTTCTCATAATAACGTCCCTCTAATGACATTTGTAGTCGTCAATCATATCTTTTAGCGTAAAGGAAGAAAGAATCTCGTCCATTTGGTCATAAAGCCTCAAAAATATTCTACGGTTTGGGCAATAATCGTCATGACACTCGCCCGTCGCGCAGTCTATCTCAAAGTGGTCGTTGACCGCTAACAAAACGTCCTTAACGGAAATTTCATCTAACGGTCTTGCTAAGACATATCCGCCGTTAGCTCCTCGCGTGCTGGATACGATTCCGCCCTTTTTGAGCATACCAAGAAGCTGCTCGAGATATTTTTGACTAAGACCCGTCTGCTTAGTGAGTAAAGAAAGCGAAATCGTTTCGTCTGCTACACCTATCAAAAAGCACAGCCTAAGTCCATAATTAGCTCTAGTGGAAAATTTCATAATTCCTACCTTTTTGCTATGATATTAGAATTATACAGCTATTTTGCGCTTGTGTCAACAGTTTTACACGTCAAAATCGACTAGAAAAAAATATCCCGAAAGTAAGTAACTTTCGGGATAAAATTTACTAGTTCTTAGAACCTCTTTTGCGAGCCTGCTCGGACTTCTTCTTTCTTCTAACCGACGGCTTTTCGTAAAACTCCTTACGACGAAGGTCGCCCATGATATTGTCCTTTTGGCACTTTCTCTTAAAACGCTTAAGAGCGCTCTCAAGCGACTCAGTTTCGCCAACCTTAATATAAGACATTAATAACACCGCCTTTGCTACGATAGCTTAGATTCTAAGGTATTATAATTAAAACGGAATTTTTTGTCAAATGATTTTAGGCTATTTTTTTAATTTTATAAAGGCAATTTTTCGCCGCCAAGAACGTGAATATGCAAATGGAACACCGTTTGTCCACCGTCGTCGCCTTGGTTGATAATAACGCGGTAGCCGTTTTCTAAGCCCAAGGTGGGAGCAAGCGACGCGATTTTGGCAAAAGTTCTACCAAGCATAGCTTCGTCTTGCTTTTCCATTTCGGACAAAAGCTTAAAATGCTTTTTTGGTATAACAAGATAGTGACATTTTGCCTTAGGCTCAATATCTCTAATAACGAAGATTTCTTCGTCTTCGTAAAGCTTAGGGGACGGGATTATTCCGTCACGGATTTTACAAAAAACACAGTCGTTCATAATAATTCTCCTTTTATACCGTCAAGATACGGCTCGACAAGCTTAACCTTGCACATCTCGCCCACCTTAAGCGGTGAATATACTTTGATATAATTAGACGTAAAACCTACGCTTAGACCGTCCTTTTGCGTTTCGGCATAAACAACAGCTTCTCGTCCTAAATTTTTGGTTATAAAATTTTGCTTTAAGATAGCGCCCACTTGCGCAATTTGCGAGGCTCTACGAGTGCGCTCGCTTTTTGGAATTTGCGGTAGCTTGACTGCGTTAGTACCCTCACGCTCTGAATACGGAAAGACGTGAATTGCAGCAAATTTGGCAGCCTTGGCCGTTTCGATTCCTATAAGATGATCTTGCTCCGTTTCTGTAGGAAAGCCTGCTATCATATCAGTAGTAATTGCCGCGCTTGGAAAAACCGAATATATAAGCCTTACTTTATCCAAGTATTCCTCGGCTGTATAGTGGCGGTTCATCTTTTTGAGAACCTCGGTACAACCGCTTTGGAGCGACAAATGAAAGTGATCGCAAAAACCGCTCTCTTTTAGCGCGTTAAGCAGCTTTTCGTCAACGACTTCGCACTCAAGCGAGCTTAGTCGCTTTCGGCAAGGAACATCCTTAAGCGCAAGCGCAAGCTCTGTTAGGCCCTTGTCGCCATCGCGATAGTCGGACACGTTGATTCCGGTGAGGATAATCTCCTTGCTATGCTCTGCTACTGCAAACGCCTCGCGTACTATGCTCTCAATTTTGCGAGAGCGACTTCTACCGCGCAAATACGGTATGCGACAGTACGAGCAAAAATTATTGCAGCCGTCCTGAACCTTTATGTATCCTCTAGTCTTGGTTGCCGCGGGAAAAAGGTTATCCTCGTAGCTTAGAGGCAGCTCGTTGCCGTAGTCGCCTTCAAGCCCATCCAAAAACCTCGTTACTGCTTGTATTTTTCCACCTACTCCGCTTACTGCGGTAACCGCCTCGTTGGACAAATATTTATCTGCGTTATTTTGGGAGCTACATCCAAGCACTAATATTCTTGCTCCGCGATTAAATTTTTTTAACCTTTCTACCGCTTGACGAGATTTTTTGTCCGCTTCGGCAGTAACTGAGCAAGTATTAAGAATATAAATATCTGCGTATCCCGGCTTGTCCGAAACGGCGTATCCTCTTTGCTCTAATACGTTAATTATTGCTTGTCCCTCGTAAGAATTAACCTTACAGCCAAGCGAAAAAACTACCGCCTTCATTTAAGCTCTCCCATCTCGTACATAGCAAGCGTGGTTGCCGTAACGCAAGCTGTTTCCGCTCTCAAAATTCTCTTACCAAGGTTAATGGTAGTTGCGCCATAGTCAAAAAGCTCGCTCGCTTCTCTATCGCTGAATCCACCTTCGCTACCTATAATAATCGCAACGGACTCGCCCTTGAGCGCAACGTCTTTAAGCGAAGCTCCGTCCTTTTCGTACAAAAACAGCACGTTATCGTATCCGCCAAGCTTATCAACCATTTGTTGCCACTTTATCGGCTCACGCAAAACGGGAACCTTGCCTCTGCCGCACTGTTGTGCCGCTTCCTTGCAAATTTTGTTAAGCCTTTCTACCTTGACCGATTCTTTTTTTACCTGAACAAACTCGGAGATAAACGGCTGTATTTCGTTTATACCTAATTCGGTGCATTTTTGACACACCCACTCAAGCTTGTCCGCCTTTAGGAGCGCGACGAATAAATCCACCTTTGCCTTTGGCTCGGTAATAACAGGCTCTTTTTTAAGCAATTTAACAAGTGTGCGCTTGGATTCAATCTTGACTATTTGGTACGTATAATCGTACCCGTCTCCGTCGCAAAGCACAAGCTCGTCACCAACGCGCGCTCTCAAAACAACGGACACGTGCAAGTGGTCGTCCCCGGTAAGCACGCTATCTTGTGAAATTTTGTCTACAAAGATTTTTTTCATTTTTCAAAGGCAAACGCTTGCCACTCTCCATTGCGTATATTTTGTTTGAGCTTTAGCTGCTTATATGCCTCCAAAACCTCAGGTGCGCGGGCGTTAATTATTCCGCTTAAAATAACAGTTCCGCCGCTTACAAGCAACGAATCTACTATGTCGCTAAGTCTAATAAGCACGTCGGCAGTTATGTTTGCAATCACTACGTCGAATTTCCTTCCGTCCGAAGCTAAATCTCCGCAAATAACTGTTACGTTGCTCTGCACTCCGTTAAGCTCAACGTTAGCTAACGCAGCCTTGACGGCTTGCTCGTCAATATCTGACATAACACAACTATCCGCGCCAAGCTTGACAGCGGTTATTCCAAGAATACCGCTACCGCAC
>JAFVXL010000012.1 GCA_017501145.1 Clostridia bacterium
AAATTATTGATTTTTAACATAATAAACCGACCTACTTTTGATATTCTTATTATATATATCTTATAACATATTCATTTTTACAAGTCAATAATTTTGGTTAATTCAAACTTGATTTTCTTTACAAACGGTGATCTCCTTGCCTAATAAACTATGAGTTAATTTTATGCTGTTGGTATTATATCCTCTATCTCCAACGTAAATTTTCCATTGTCCCTCTCCCTCGTTATTTATATGGAAAGCATAGGTCGAGCCGTCCTTTATTAGCTCAAAGGATGCTTTTTTTATAGACTTTGGTAGCTTGGGACTTATAGAAATGACGTCTTTGGTTATTTTTATTCCAAACAAACATCTTACTACCACATAATAATACCACGCTGCCGCACCAGTGTACCAGCTCCAACCGCCCTTTCCGCAAGGCTGAGAATAAACGTCAGCGCTAATAACGTACGGCTCAACCTCGTACTTTTGTATCGCCGACTTTGTTAAGCTATGATTTATGGGATTTATCATATTCAAAAGCGCGTATGCGTACTCTATCTCGCCAATTTCAAAAAGACTCATTATATACCAAATTGCGCCGTGCGTATATTGACCGCCGTTTTCACGCACTCCTTTTGGATAGTCACTGATATACCCGGCTTTTATTTTTTCAAAAGGCGGATCTAGCAGCTTGATAATTCCACTTTCAGCGTCAACAAGCCTATTTGCCACAGATAACAGCGCTAGCTTAGTCTTGTTTTTGTCGCCCACTCCGCTTAACACGGCAAAGCTTTGGGTAATAGCGTCAATTTTGCACTCGACGCTATCCTTGCTACCCAAAACTGTTCCGTCATCACAGTATGCTCTTGCGTACCACTCGCCGTCCCACGCTTTGTCAATAGCAGCCTTTAGCCTTTCCTTTAAGTCAAAATACGGCTTTTTGTTTTTGATGTACGGCAAAAATTTACTCACTACCATATACAAAAACATACTTCCCCATACGGTAGTACCCTTGCCCAAAATTCCAACCTTATCCATAGCGTCGTTCCAATCGCCGCCGCCCATAAGCACCAATCCGTTTTCGCCTAGCTTAGCAGACGCCTTAATCGCCTTAAGACAATGCTCGCTTAAAGTACCCGTCTTGGCCGTAAGCTCAGGCGTGCCGTAATAGTCTTTGCCGACAATTTTTACGTCGCTAAGATACGGAATTCTTTCCATAAGAATTGCGGTATCGCCAGTAAATTCTATATATTCCGCAGTCAAAAACGGCAAAAACAGTCTATCGTCAGATATCTTAGTGCGCACTCCCGTACGTGGCTCGTGCCACCAGTGCATTACGTCGCCTTGCTCAAATTGATGCATAGCGCAGTCTAAAATATGCTGCCTTACCATAGACGGATCAACGTATAACATACCCAAACAGTCTTGTAGTTGATCTCTAAATCCAACTGCTCCGCCCGCCTGATAAAATCCCGTCTTGCCAAAAAATCTACTGCAAGTAAATTGATACGGAAGCCACTTGCAAAGATAATCAAGCGAATCGTTGTTTGTATTTAGCTCCAAGCAAGATAGCTTGTTATACTGTCTTTTCGCTTCATTTAGCATCATTTCTCCGCCCCAAATTTCCGCTTTCCCATCCGCGCTAAGATAGAAGGTAACGCTCTCGCTGCATAGCGAAGGCACTCTCAACCTTACCTTAATAGCAGGCGCAAAAATACCATTAGCATCCTTAGTCGGAACAAAAAACTGCCCATTTTTGTCAATATATGATTGTTTATGACAGACATAACAATCAATTTGCTTGTTAGAACCTATCTCAAAGCGACTTTTGTTGAATAAATTTTCGATATGAAGTCTTCCATCGAATTTTGCTCGCAAATTACGAAGCGTCTTAAATTTGAAATCTCCTGCTACCGGATTCACAAAAAATATTACGTCTACAACCCTATCAAACCTTTCACACGACGTAAGCGTAAGCTCATAATATTTCGTATTAGAAAAGACATATTCACGCTGCTTAGAATAAAAGCCGTTATAGTTAGATCGAAATTCCGTATACCCCAATCCATGCACTACTTGGTACTTACAATCCGCCTTAATAGGTTGATATGAACAACTCCAACTAATGCCGTTTTCTATCATCACTATTCCTTCACTACACTTATCAAGCACAGGGTCATTGCTCCACTCAGTAAGCTTATTTAGGCTAGAGTTTTTATAGAAGGTATATCCACCACCACTTTCTGTAATTATACTACCAAAAGTTTTGTTGGCGATAATATTACTCCAAGGGCGTGGAGTGAGCGAACGTCCATTAAACTCTAAGGCAAACTCGCCGCTAGGCAAAAATCCGCCTTTGCCAAGCCTATAAGCATATTCAATTTTTGGCAAAGCAACACTTTCGTAAGGCTTACAATCGCTTTTGATTTGCTCATCAAAATTGCGAAAGAATATTTCGTCTATATTAGTCCCTGACTCTCGCGCCCTTTGCGCAAGGGCTGCATCACTCTCGCTAATCACACTAAGCTCGCAGTTTGCGCCTACCAAGCCTGCGAGCGATTCGGTAATTTGCTCTTTGACGTAATCATTACCACGATAAATTACGACCACTCTCACTCTTATCCCAAACAAAGCAAGCTTAGCTAAAAGAGCAACTTTTTGCTTAATTCTATGAGTAATTACGTTAGATTCAATGCATATTAGCGGCAAATCTCCATCAATAAGATTTGCGCTAGCTTCATACGTCAATTTACTTGCCACGTCCCTAAGCTTTTCAGAAACACCAAAGCCACAAGCAAGCGTGTTGCTACCAAAAATAGCCTTATCCAAATAACCTACACGCATTGTCAGCTGAATTTGCTTAACCAACGAATCATAATCAGAGTTTACCAAATTATATACGGCAAAGGTCCTTTGCTCGCCACTACCTAAGCTCAAATCTACCTTACCGCTTACGATAGGATCTAACACTCTACCAAAGTCGTCACCTTTTGTTCTGCCAAAAAAGTTACCCCTATTACTCTGATATTTTGCTTCGCAATCAAAATAATGCGCCAAGTACAGCCCGTCTCGCTTAGCGATAATTGCTTTTTGCGCGTTATTATACTCTGTTGTGACAAACATTCCCGAAAACGTCTTGTGCGCTATATCGTGATAAAGAGGAGTAAGCGCAACCTCCATATACGACTCAATCGCAACGTCAACGCTGTTACCGCTTATGTTCTTAACGCTAATTGCCCTAACCTCACCATTAAGCGTAGGCAAAACATAAACCGATTGACTAATTTCAATTTTTTGATCGCGATAAACAAAATTCGCCTTGCCACTACCAAAACTACACTCACTTCTTTGAATATCAATTCTTTTTCCGCAAATATTAGCAAACAGCTTCATCCCACCGTCATAATCATAATACCTCGAAACGAATTTGCCGTCATAATACGAATATCCACAGCCTATTCCGTCAATAAATACCGAATATTTACCGTTGGTTAACAAGTTAACTTTGGGCGGAAAGCAGTCAGTCACCTTTTTCGCATCACTTTCAATGCCGTCATAAAGCTTATATATACGCTTTTTTTCACCCTTTGCGCAGTCGTTAAGCAATATTTGCATTTCCGCCGCCTTCATATCCGGCGACGCAAAAGCCTTAGATATACAATTAGGATAAAAATAACTGCAAATACTTGCCAAAATCATTCCTTGATGGTGCGCCATATACGTTTTAATTATCTCATTATCGTATGCCTCATATAGTCCGTCTTCCCCTTTTAGCCCCATTTCGCACATGTTTTGCACGTTTTTGCTTACACTCTTAGCAAAATACGGTAAAAATAAAATAGACGCATAGGGCGCAGCTACGGCTGTCCTATTTTCATTGCTTAGCGCAATATTAGGCACACCAAAAGCCTTGTATTGATAATTACCCAACTCGTCAACCTTAGCATATTGCCCCTCTGACACGCCCCAAAACGGCAAACGCGACTTTTTGCAATAGGCAATATTTGCTCTTAAGACCGATTTTGCGGAATTATACAACATGCCCCCGCGATAATACTTGAAAAAAATTGAGCTCATCATATATTCAAACGCTCCGCCCGTCCACGAATATAACGAGTTTCCCTTGAATTTTACACATCTACGCGAAAGATTATCAAAGCACGACTTCTTAAGCTTACCCGTACCTATTCCAACCAGGTACGTCAGCATAGCCTCGCTACCAAGCAAATCATAGTGATTAGAGTCAAACGTCTTATTGTCATCGTTGTATCCTATACGCAACAAACCACGCTCGCTATCAAAAAACGCATCAATATCCGTATTGTCAATAAGCTTATTTGCCCTATCCTTTATGCTGCCATCACGGGAAAAGTTTCTCAAAAGTATAAGCGAAGCAAGCAAATTGCCACTATCTACAGCCGAAACGTATCCATTGAGCCTATTAAGCGAGTAAACGTCAAGCCAGTTATACAAATTTCCTTGCCATTTATCCGCTTTTTCTATAGAATCTAAAATTTTTTTAGCAAAAAAAGCGAACTCTTTTTCTTCGATAAAGTCCATTTTTTTGGCGCAAACGAGCGAAGTTATCAAAAAAGCAATGTCGGTCGGCGATGTTCTTTTCGCATAGCCAACGTCTGCGTATTCTTGGTAATTATCAAACGGTAAATAATTGTTTTCCTTAGTTAGCTGCTTCTCAAAATAAATCCACGTATCCGCTGCAATTTTTTTTAGATAGCTTTGTTTTATTTGCGAAACGCTTTGGAGCTTTTGATTACATTTGCCAAGCATTTTTGCGTAAATTATTCCAAGAACAAACACCACTGCCGCAATTAAATAAATAAAATTAGCGCTTAAGCTAAATGCCACGCTTAACGCAATTGCAGCAAAGACGTTTGGCGCAAACGAAATCTTTCCGTTACTGTGCGCAGAAACGCTCCACTCAAGCAAATTTTTTTTGACTACCAATCGGTACAAAGTAACCAATATTGCCTTAGCATAATTATAAGCAGTGGTCGGCAAACAGGAGATATTGAGCGCTTGCCTTCCTATCTCAAATAAAATTCTTTTTGGCTCATAAAACAATGCTCTTAAAGAGCCTAAGATTATAAGCAAATTAAATGCAAATGCGCCCAAAAAAAACATAAGTGGCTCAGAAGAAAAAATAGAAAGAACTATTAATAAAGACGAAAATATAGGCGAAAGTCCCAATATTATATTGCATAAAATATGCAGCTTTGCAATGAACGGAAGACGAGATTTAACTTTCTTACCACTACTGTCTTTGGTCGAAAAATTCAATAATGGCAGCAGCTGATAATCCCCTCTAAGCCATCTGAGATTACGCGAAAGAAAAGCCGAAAAATTGTTAGGAAAGACATCCAATGCGCACAAGCCGCTGCTTCCGCAGCCACTTAACGCGCCTTCGACAAAGTCATGCGAAAGTATGCGATTTTCCATAAAAGCATTGCCCACCAAGGAAGTGAATTTCTTAACCCTATATATTCCCTTACCAGTATAGTTACCACTATCAAACAAATCGTAATTTATATTAGACATATTATTAGAATAGCTATTTAGCCCAACATCATCCGACATTAGTGCTGAAAAATATGACGTGATTTTTTGCGGATGCGTCTTTACGTTAAGCGCCACTACAGACTTATTCTCGTTATATGGATGCTCCATAATCTCTACAAGTTCGTACGCACAGTTAAACATCGTATCCCCGTC
>JAFVXL010000013.1 GCA_017501145.1 Clostridia bacterium
AATTTACTCTTCACAAAAGCAAAAACGATAAAAACATCTTTGAATTAATTAACCAAAAAGTTTCTAAAAAATAACGTACTAATTGAAGGTGTGAATTTGTAAATAAAACGAGGGTGGGCATTGGTGTCCCACCCTTTTAAATTAGTTTTTATCTAGCAATTTGAATACCAAAATAATCCCTTGTAAAGAAAAAGTACGAACCCTGATTGCTCTGGGTTCGTACTATACTGTTTGGTGCGAAGGATGGGATTTGAACCCACACGAGAATTAACCACTGGCGTCTGAAACCAGCGCGTCTGCCGTTCCGCCACCTTCGCAAGGTGATAAGGCAATATTAAGTTAGGTGCAAAGGATACTTCGCTACGCTCCGTGGCGTTCGCTCACGTTGTTCGCTCGGCTAAGGGGATTTGAACCCACACGAGAATTAACCACTGGCGCCCATAAACCAGCGCGTCTGCCGCTAAAGCCACCTTCGCAAGGATGTTAGCAATCTTTATAATCCTAGGAGCTTGACAGCGTTACCCGACAAAATGTCGTCAAGATATGGGGTAGTAAGCTTTTTGGTGTTGGTTAGCTCGGTTGTGGCGTTTGTCCACGGGCCGTCAGTTCCAAAGAGCAGCTTTTTGTTGTCGTGGTTGTTTAACACAAATTCTACCTGCTCTTTGGTCAAAAACATAAACGCAAACGACGTATCAAGATATACGTCCCTGCCTATAAGCAGCTTAAAGCACTCGTCCCAACAGCCCCAGCCGCCAAGGTGGGCAAACACAAGCTTTGCGCCCTTAAAGTCGTCCAAAATCTGTCTTAAAAGTCTTGGATTAGAGTTGTCGCCCGGCACCATTAGGTCGTGACCGCCGTGAAAAAGCATAATCATATCGTGCTTTGCACCTATTTCATATGCCTTGTACGAAGACTTGGACGTAAGCTCACAGCGTTGATAATAGGGGTGGAACTTTAAGCCTTTTATTCCACGCTCCTTTAGTCTTACAATTTCGCCCTCGATATCGCTATAATCGGGGTGAATAGAGCCAAATGGTATAAGCTGCTTATGGTCAAGTAGCTCGATTGCGTAGTCGTTAACCGCCTTTACCGACATGGGCGAGTTTGCGATATTAAGCACTACCGAGTAGTCTATACCGCTTTTTTCCATACTTAGAGCCAAGCCTTGAGTCGTACCGTCATAATGCGGGCCATACGGACTTCCAGGCGGAATCAAAGAAGTTGCTTTTTTCGCCAAAAGCGGCTTATAACAATGCGTGTGAAAGTCAACAACCATGGGTAGAATTATACACCAGGGCAATAGTTTTTGTCAATCATTTGCGATAGCAAAAAAAGAATTTCAGTGTGGCCTAAACAAAAAGGCACAATCACGCTAATAAAAACTTGACAACTTTTGCCATATTTGATAGTCTATTCGTTGGAATAATTTAGTGGGAGGTGCGACAATGTCAGTAACTGCGCTTGTTGGCGCTCAGTGGGGCGACGAAGGAAAAGGTAAGATTATAGATATATTGGCGTCTAAGGCTGATGTGGTAGTTAGAGCGCAAGGTGGAAACAACGCAGGACATACCGTAGTGGTGGACGGAGTGACGTATAAGCTCCATCTTATTCCTAGCGGAATTTTATACGACGGCACGGTTTGTGTAATAGGTAACGGTATTGTTATTGATCCTAAGGCTATCCTTGCCGAAATGGAAAACGTTAAGGCTAACGGTCGTAGCTTAGAAGGACTTAAGATAGACGCAAGGGCGCACGTAGTATTGCCGTATCATATTGCGCTTGATGGTCTAAGCGAAAAGATGCGTGGTGGTAGCGATATAGGCACTACCAGGAAAGGAATAGGACCTTGCTATATGGACAAGGCGGAGCGTTCGGGAATAAGAATATGTGATTTTATCAATCCAGTCGTTTTTGCCCAGAAGCTCAAAAATAACCTTATCGTAAAGAACAAAGTTATAACTCAAATTTATGGTGGTCAAGAGCTGGACTTTGACCAAATTTTTGACGAATACCAAGAGTATGCTAAGCTCTTAGCGCCATATGTAGCCGATACGTCGGTGCTTGTTTATGATGCGATTAAGGCTGGCAAAAACGTTCTTTTTGAGGGGGCGCAAGGTGCGCTCTTAGATATAGATATGGGCACGTATCCATACGTTACGTCCTCGCATCCCACAACGGGTGGTTTTTGTATAGGAGCAGGCATAGGGCCTACGCTTATAGACGACTGTCTTGGCGTGTGCAAGTCATATACTACGCGTGTAGGCAAAGGACCGTTCCCCACCGAGCTTGATGATGAGATAGGCGAGGTTATTCGTACCAAGGGAGAAGAGTTCGGTACTACAACCGGTAGAGCGCGTAGATGCGGATGGCTTGATCTCGTAATACTTCGCTTTGCAGTAAGGCTTAACGGTCTTACCTCGCTTGCGGTAAATAAGCTTGATACGCTTTCGGGGATTAAGCAGCTTAAGGTTTGCGTGGGGTATAATAGAAAGGGTGAAATTTTGAGAGATTTTCCGGTAGATATCTCCGAGCTTGCCGATTGTGAGCCTATCTACAAAACCTTTGACGGCTGGGATGAGGATATTTCGAGCGTAAGAAATTATGACGAGCTACCGCTCAACGCGAAAAAATACATTGAATTTATCGAAAAGTCGCTCGGCTTAAAGGTTTCTATGGTTGGTGTAGGACCTTCCCGTGATCAAAACCTTGTAAGATAGCAAAATTTACAGCATTAAATATACTATTAAAAAGTCTTTTCAGCAGAAAGGGCTTTTTTTGTTTTTAGCTTTTAACAATTGACATAACCATGAAAGCAGTAACATGCAGAGAAAATTAAGTGGCGGTATAGTCAAGACGCATAGAAAAATAGCCGATAGCCAATAGAGCTTATGCCGAAAGCGTAGCAAGGGGGAGGCGAATATAAAAGTTTGTCCAATAAGATAAAACGGCTATAATGCGCTAGACTTATACAGATTAGAAGGATTGTTAAAATATAAAACAAAAGCTGTTTTTGTATTTTAAGGTCGATACAGCGCTTGTTTTGTCAAAAAAACAGAGAGTAATAAAAAAATATTAAAAAAAT
>JAFVXL010000014.1 GCA_017501145.1 Clostridia bacterium
CATCGGTGTTGGATACAGAATGTTGAGGGTGGAATAACTACTTTATATGTATAATATAAAAAGCCTTCGCTTGAATGTTCGGCGAGGGCTTTACTTATGCCTTCAAAAATCGGCAGGAGTATTGATAGCCCCCACAAGAGTTTTGATAAAGACTCGTATCTGAATTTACATATGTAAAACACGGAGCATCAGTATTAAGCGAACAAAGTGCCGTTCGCTTTTTGGTGTTTCTGTGACTCGTGTGTAAAAAAGATATGGGTCTTTTTGTTTTGCCAAAAAGCCGCCCTACGTAAAACAAGCAGGAGGTCAAAATGCAAAATCAAAAATTCTTTATGTTACCAAACAGAATATTCTCGCTCGGTCTTAAGCCAAAAGAGTGCGCCGTTTATTGTTGCCTTGTTCGTCATAGCGATAGAGAGAAGGACTGTTGCTTTCCATCAAGACGAACGCTTGCAAAAGAGTGCTCTATGGATAGAAAAACGGTTGACTCCGCACTCAAAGGTCTTGAAGCTCGTGGACTTATGAAAAAGGTCAGCCGACAACGCGAGGACGGAACGAGGACGAGCAATATGTACTACCTCGTTAGACTCTTGGAATAGTGACAGGTGGACTGTGTAAATATTTCCTTCCAAGAACAAGACACAGAGTAAATATTACAGCAGAAAAGAAATAAATATATAGACTTTTACAAGGCGCAAAATTTGATACGCATAAACAAAGAAAAGTGATTGCAGCCGAGTGAAAAATATTCTTCTTTTTCTGCCGTAAACTGCGAAGCTCTGCGGAATTTTTGAACAAGAAAATACGAGGTATGGTATACGCCCACCCCAAGCAAGAACACCCCACAGACCACGCCGTGTTCGGGCGGTTTCAGCCCCAAAACGGCAGATAAACGGCACAGACGAGTAACCGCACCGCAACCGATCAAACCGCCCCGTGTGGCGAAATTTGCCCCACCGTTCCGCAGAAGCAACACACAACAGAATACCGCAGGCAACCCGATTATAATCCACTTCACATTCCAACCACACGCCGATACGGATTTTATTACGATGAACTTCAGAGAAGAACTTCTTGAAGCAGAACAAGCAGAAATAGCCTAAAGCAAAGCGAAAAGCGGAAGGTAAAACGCCTTCCGCTTATACGCCGGCACAATTTCTCCGCTAAGGATAGCAGACAAACACCCACCTTTTTTTATTTCTTTACAGTAAGAATAAGAACGTTTACGTCCGCAGGGTTTACACCGCTAATTCGTGAAGCCTGCCCTATTGTAAGCGGCTTAATTTTATTAAGCTTTTCCGCCGCCTCTGTACGAAGCCCCTTAACCAAGGTGTAATCGTCAACGGCAAGCTGCATATTCTCCAGCCTTGCTTGCTCCTTGCGCGCCTTTTCTTGGCGAACAAGATACCCCTCGTACCTACAGCTTATAAACAAATCACGCACAGCCGGCAAGCTCAAATCGCTAAACACGTCGCTAATTTCCGCAAATTGCTTAGGAGTAAGCGAAGTGCGCTTAATAAGCTGTCCTACGGTATGCGAACCGACATCCTCGCCCAATACTGCCGAAACGACCTGCTTGTCTATCTTTACGCTCAACCTTTGTGTTGCGGCTTGAATATCTTTTAGCTTAAGATTAAACTTATCTATTCTTTCGCTTGTCGCAAGCCCTACTTGTATCGCAATAGGCGTAAGCCTTAAATCAGCATTATCTTGTCTTAGACAAAGACGGTATTCGCTACGGCTAGTCATCATTCTATACGGCTCATCCGTACCCTTAGTAACAAGATCGTCTATCAAAACACCGATATACGAGTTTTCTCTACCGAATATAATCTGCTCTTTGCCCTCGAGCTTAAGCGCTGCGTTTATACCTGCCACTATGCCTTGCGCCGCAGCTTCTTCGTATCCACTAGTACCGTTAATTTGTCCAGCAAAATAAAGTCCGTCTATACGCTTACTCATAAGCGTAGGATAAAGCTCGGTCGGATCTATGCAGTCGTATTCTATGGCGTATGCGTCACGCATTATGTGAACGTTTTCAAATCCGCTAATGCTACGGTACACGTCAAGCTGAACAGAAGCAGGAAGTGACGTAGATATGCCTTGAACGTACATTTCTTGAGTATCTTCCCCTTCCGGTTCTAAGAAAAACTGATGACGCTCCTTGTCCGAAAAGCGCACGATTTTGTCTTCGATAGAAGGACAATATCTTGCTCCTGCTCCCTTGACAAGCCCAAGCACACGCGCAGTCTTGTCAAGATTTTCTCTTATAATGTCGTGAGTGGTCGAATTAGTATATCCAAGATAACAAATCGTTCTATTCTCGATTTTATCCGATAGCGCGCAAAAGCTATAAATATCTTCATCACCGTTTTGCACCTCGAGCTTGCTTAAGTCTACGCTATCACGCTTAATTCTTGCAGGCGTACCCGTCTTAAACCTACGAAGTTCAAAGCCAAGCTCAGTAAGGCTATCCGACAAATACTGCGAACGCATAAACGAAGACGGTCCTTTTTGCTCCTTTTGCGTGCCTATAATAATTTCTGACTTTAAGTAAACTCCCGAGCAAAGTATAACAATAGACGCAAAAAAGGTCTGCTGAGTGGTTTGTATTCCTATAACCTTGTTGTCCTCTACCAAAATGCTCTTTGCTTCCGCTTGGCGCAAATACATATTAGGCGTGTTTTCCAGCACGTTTTTCATATAATTATGGTAACGGAACTTATCAACTTGCGCGCGCAAGGATTGTACGGCAGGACCTTTGGACATATTGAGCATTCTAAGCTGAAGAGTGGTTTTGTCTGCCGCCTTGCCCATTTCGCCGCCAAGCGCGTCAATCTCGCACACCAAATGACCTTTTGCAGTACCGCCAATACTTGGATTGCACGCAAGATAGCCTATATTATCTAAGCTAATAGATAACATAAGCGTTTTGTGTCCTTTACGCGCAAGAGCAAGGCCTGCTTCTATTCCGGCATGCCCTGCTCCTACTATTATCGCGTCATAATTATAATCGCAATTATTCTTGCACATTTATATAACCTTAGATTAATATTTTACGTTGTTCCAAGCAAGCGAAACCTTAGCGTCGTTTGCGCCGTAATCACGCATTGTTCCGCAACGAGCAAGTGTTTCGTTAGACGGGAAGAAGGCGTCAATATACATATTCTTCCAATCCTCGTCAAGCTCTACGTCAAGAGCAAGCTCATCAGTAATCTCATACCAAAGCTCGATATACGCTGCATTGACGGGGCTGATTGCTCCTGCATATTTGCTGTTAGCTATAGCAACATCCTTCTTGCAAATGTACTCCAAGAAATATTGAGCCGCTTCTACGTTTTCAGCATATTTGCTTATTACAAAGCTATCAATATAAACGTTGCTGCCTTCTTTGGGAACAACGTACCAAAGATTCTTGTTGCCAGAGTGCTGCTGTCCGTCGTCATCCTCGTAATCGTTCATAATATAACCCGCGTCGCAAGACCACATAAGCGCAACTTTGATATTAGAAGTGCCTGCTGCCATATTAAACTTAAGGTCCTCGCCGCCCCAAATTGCGTTATATTGCTTAGCTTGGCTAAGAGCGTTGATCGCTCTATTTAATGCGTTGTCCGAAACGTCCTCAAAAAGCTCTTGGAGCTTAGCCTTGTATGCCGCGTTATAATCGGTAAAACCTTCCGAAAGGCTACTCAAAGTAGACTTATTTGCCCAAATAGCAGCCGACGTAATTGCCTCACGGAGCGAATCCTTATTCGCGCTGTATCCAGAATACTCGTTAGTAAAGATTGCATCCCAGCTGTCAATATGAACTTGAGTCTTAGAATAGTCGTACATAAGACCAAAAGTACCGTACATATACGGAACGGAATATTCAAGCGTGGGATCAGAAATCTTTGCAAGCTCAGCATACACAGGAACCATAACATCCTCTACGTCAACACGCTCTACCTTTTGCAAAAGATTCTTATTCAAAAGCTGCTCTACCGCATAATCTGACGGAAGCAAAAGGTCGTAGTCTGCGTGGTCACGCTCTACAGTAGTCATAATTTGTTCTACGGTATCAAAGGTAGAAAGTATAACCTCCACCTCTTTGCCCGTTTGCTCGTAGTACCACTCCTCAAAATCTTCAAAAATTTCTTCGTCGATATACTCGCCCGGAACGTATAACTTAAGCTGGGCGCTTCTATCGGTACAGCCAACAAAGCTGAAGCAGGTAAAACACAATGTAATAGCAACTAAAACGGAAAACAATTTTTTCATAGCAATCTCCTTTTATTTTGTGATTTATCTTTTGCTAAGGTCAGGCAACTAACCGACCTGAGCGGCTTTTTGTTTTTTATTCTTGACTATATTGAACACTATCAAGACGGCCAATACGATTACGAATATTATAGTACTAAGCGCGCGTATAGACGGATCTAAGTTGCGCTTTAGGTTAGCATAAACGAAGGTTGATATTGTGTTTACGCCACCCGTGCCTTTATTAAGATTAGTTACTACGAAATCGTCAAGACTTAGCGTAAATGCGAGTGCAAAGCCTGATATCATACTGCTAATTAGCTGCGGCATAACCACCGTAAACAAGCTACGCATAGGGCCTGCTCCTAAGTCAAGTCCAGCCTCGTACAAGTTAGGATTAAGCTGATTAAGTCTTGGCCCTACGCTCAAAATTACGTAAGGCGTAGTAAGAACTGTATGCGCCACGATAAGCCAACCGATACCCTTATTAAGTGGTATAGACAAGACGTCTCTAATGAATATCGAAAGAAGGAAAAATCCTACCGCTGTTACGATTTCGGCATTAACGACGGTTATCTGTGAAATAAAGTTTACAGTCTTCTTGCCTTTGCGCATATAATATAATCCTACCGCAGTAAACGTTCCTATAAACGTCGCAAGAAGCGCTGACACGACACCTATAATAAGTGTATTTAAGGTCGCCTCCATAAGCTGACTGTTTTGGAAAAGCTGGCTATAAAGTGAAAAAGTAAACTCACCGAATCCGTTTTCGCTACCTATATTCTTTTCGGCAGAAAACGAATAAACGACTATAAGCGCTATGGGCAAATATATTGCAACAAGTACAATTATTAGAAACGCCCAACGTAATATAAGCGAAAGCTTCTTATTCATTTGCGCCTCCTTTTGCCAAAGGCTTATTGTCACCCTTGCCAGAAAATACGTTGCCAAGTAGCATGGTCAAAAATACCAAAATAAGCAATACAAAAGACATAGCTGAGCCTACACCCCACGTACTCGTCATTTCGAACAAGCCGTTGATTTTGCCACCTATTATCGTCGTGTTTGTATCGCCAAGCATTCCTGTTATCGCGTACGCGCTAAACACCGGCATAAACACCATAGTAATTCCACTTATTATACCTTTGAGCGAAAGCGGCAATGTTACCTTAAAGAACGTTAAAAAGCTGTTTGCGCCTAGGTCTGTTGCCGCTTCCATATAGCTTTTGTCCATTTCCATCAGCACGTTATATATAGGCAAAAGCATAAACGGCAAAAAGTCGTAAACCATACCTATAATGGTAGCAGCAAAGCCGTAATCCACTCCAATCATATACAAAAGCGATCTAAGAGCAATAATTCTAAGCACGAAGTTCATCCACATAGGAATAATAAACATTAGTGCCAAAATTACGTAGCGATTAAAAGGCTTTGATGCAAGTATAAGAGCTGTAGGATATGCAATAAGCAAGCACAACACCGTCGTGAGCGCAGCAATACCTAACGTTTTGAGCAACAACAACAAATTATCTTTTGTGAATACTTCGACGAAGTTAGTAAGCGTAAAGCCTCCACCATCATCCATAAAAGCATACACAAGCACGAGAACAAGCGGAAGAACTACGAAGATTATGCATATCAAAACGTACGGAAATGCAAAGAACGTAGGTCTAAAATCGTTTCCTCGCTTAAGGAGCTTTTTAATTTTCATCAGATTCCTCCTCGTGTGCGATTACTTCTAAACGAATTTTACTCTTATTGATCTTAACGCCAACACGGTCGTCAATATCCCACTCATCAGTCGTGTCAATATAAAAGTCTTCGTCCGTGTCTGTATAGATTTGCACTTGATAATAACTACCCTTGTATAACACGTGTGTCACGTTTGCACCTATTTCGCCGTCCTCTTCGTCGTCGGTAAGCTCTACCGCATCAAACGGAACGTATACCTTAACGGGCGTACCTTTTTCGAGCGTTGTGGGGATTTCGAACGAGCCGCCGCAAAAATCTACGGTGTTTTCTCCGCTAACCTCACCAACGAACTCGTTTACTGTACGAAGCTTTTTCATTATGTGAATTCCGTTAGGCTTAATCAAAAGCTTAACCTTTTGTCCTGGCCTTGCCTCAGTAGTAGACTGAACGGTAAATTCGTAGCCGTTAGCTTCAATTTCCATTTCGTAATATGTGCCCTTAAATACAGCAGAAAGCACAGTTCCAGTAAGCTGACCTTGCTCACTGTTTTCGGGGAACACGTCAATATCCTCGGGTCGAATTACAAGGTCAACTCGCTCGTTTTTTGCAAAGCCCTTATCCTCGCATACAAACACGGTATCTAAGAACTTAACAGAAAAATCCTTAATCATAGTACCCGAAATAATATTGCTCTCGCCTATAAAGTCTGCTACGAAGGCATTTGCCGGCTCGTCATACACTTGCTTGGGCGTTCCAATTTGTTGGATGAGTCCGTCGTTAAGAACAACTACCACGTTGCTCATAGTAAGCGCTTCTTCTTGGTCGTGCGTTACGTAAATAAACGTAATACCAAGCTCACGGTGCATCTTGGTAAGCTCAATTTGCATTTCTTTGCGCATTTTTAAGTCGAGTGCGCCAAGCGGTTCGTCTAAGAGCAATACCTTAGGCTCACAAACAATAGCTCTTGCGATTGCTACTCTTTGTTGCTGACCGCCCGAAAGCGAATTTACGTCACGGTGACCGTAATCTTCAAGCCCTACAAGTCTCAACGCGCGGTTTACCTTCTGCTCAATTTCTTCTTTGGTAAACTTACGGAATTGCTCAACCTTTTCGCCCTTAGAGTTTAACTTTTCGCCACAAGGAACCTTCTTGAGCTTGAGCCCAAAAGCTACGTTCTTAAATACGTTAAGATGCGGGAACAAAGCGTACTTTTGGAAAACTGTGTTTACGGGGCGTTTGTACGGCGGTATTGTCGTTACGTCCTGTCCTTCTATATATATATTACCGCTTGTGGGCGCAACAAAGCCTGCTATCATACGAAGCAAGGTAGTTTTGCCGCAACCAGAGGGTCCAAGCAACGTTATGAACTGACCGCGACGGATTGACAAATTAAGCTCGTCTATAACGGTAGTATCGTCAAACACCTTGGTTACGTTTTTTACTTCTATAATTTTATCTAAAACTCTTGGTTCTCTCATTTGTTTCTCTCCTTTTTAGAAGTTTGGCGGACACGACAGCCAAATCACTACCGCTTTGCTCTTGCTCGTGTTCTTTAAGTAGTGTGTCCTATCTGCTCTAAAGTAAAAGCTTTCGCCTTTTTTTACCGCGAACACCTTTTTGCCAATATACAATTTTATCGCGCCCTCAATAACGTAGCCGAACTCCTCGCCTTCGTGCGGAATATCGTGCTCCGTTTCGCAACCAGGACTAAGCTCCAATCTAATAGGCTCCATCCTGTTTTTTTGCGCGGTAGGAACAAGCCAAACTATTTTGCCGTAGTCATCTTCCTTTTCAAAGTGATCTTGCTCGCTAAACACTACCTGTTCGTCGCTTTCATCCGAAAAGAATTCCGTCAAAGAAGTGCCGAGCGATGTCAAAATATCGTTAAGTGTCGCAATCGACGGGCTAGTAAGGTCATTTTCGAGCTGAGATATATATCCCTTAGTTAGCTCGCACCTTGACGCTAGCTCCTCTTGAGTAAGACCTTTCTTAAGCCTTAACTCTTTGATCTTTATGCCCAGTTCCATAAATCGTTCTCCTAATTAAATACTAAACAAAAAGTTTAGTAAGTTTGGCTAAAATAAACCAAAAGTTTATTTTTATTAAACTTTTTATTATAATAGCACCTATCCTCTCAATAGTCAATTATTTTTATATCCTTTTAATAAATAGTTGACTATTTTTTTGGAATATGTTATTATATGTGCCGTAAAAGGAGAGCGACTTATGGATTCTAAGCTTAAAATGATAAAGATTATAACCGTTTCGGCAGTTGTCTTTATATTCTTGCTTATCATTTCGCTTGCTATCAATTTGATAAAGATTTCAAACGTTTCGAGCACTGAAGCTAAGCTAACGGCTCAAATAGCTGAGCTTGATGCAAAAATTGCTCAAAACGCTGATGATATCGCTGAGCTTGAAAGCAGCGAATATCTTGACTGGTACGCTCGCGAGTATCTTAATATGAAAGGTCGCGACGAAAAGGTTTTCACTTTTGACAATGACTAAAAAAAAGCCCGATATTACGGGCTTTTTTGATGGAGATATTATGAACGTTATTGATATAGGTAGCAATTCGGTAAGACTTTTATCTAACGGCAAAAAAACAGTTATTACCACTCGCCTTGCTGAA
Organism: Clostridia bacterium; assembly: GCA_017501145.1. GTDB lineage: Bacteria > Bacillota > Clostridia > Christensenellales > Pumilibacteraceae > CAG-552. The sequence goes on from JAFVXL010000014.1 coordinate 8,564, forward strand.
AATATGGCAAACGGAGAGCTTGACAAAAAGTCTATTACGCGCACGGTTGAGGGTATTATAGCGCTCAAAAACAGCGTAAGCGGAGCTTGCTATGTCTTTGCAACGGAGGCAGTACGCGCCGCTAACAACAAGCAAGAATTTTTAGACCAAGTTAAGCACGCTACCGGATTAACGGTTGACGTAATAAGTGGCGACACGGAGGCCGAAATCAGCTTTTTGGGCGCAACAAACGGCTATATGGGCAGCGCGGTAGTTGTAGACTTGGGCGGAGCAAGCTGCGAAATAATTTTTGGCAATAATTCAAAAATTCAATACAAGCGCTCGTTCCCGTTTGGCTGCGTAAAGCTTGTCAATCTATTTGCAAAGGACTATGCCGCAATTGAGCAACACGTAAAGAGCCAGCTCTCAAATCTGCCTTGCTTCGATGCGGATAAATACGTAGCTGTGGGTGGAACGGCAACCTCTCTTGCCGCGATGGCGCAAAATTTGACCGCATACGACCCTAATCGCGTACACGGATACTTGCTACAAAAAAGTGATATTAGCCAGCTTATGCAAGAATTAGCGTCAGGAAAGGAATTTGCTACCCTTTCTCCTATGCGAAAAGCAACGGTTATGCAAGGCGCAACAGCGCTTAAAGCAATACTCTCTTGCTTAAACAAAACAAAAATAGAAATTAGTGAAAGTGACAATCTCGAAGGATACGCAATGCGACTTATGTAGTTTTTACAAATATTTACAGTATAATTTGTGTCGTACGAATCATACTAAGATTGCAAAATAACTACATAAGGAGGTCGACAAAAATGGCTAACACAAAAAACACTACTAAGAAGTCTTCGAATAGCAACAAGACTAACACTAAGTCTTGTTCTAGCAAGGCAAAGTCGAGCAAAAGCTCTGATAAGTCTAACACCAAGGCTTGTAACTAACAAAAAAAACGACGGAATCAATTCCGTCGTTTTTTTATTAACTTATAAAATTTCTATACTCCAAGCACGTTTATAAGCTGCGGCATAAACACGAGCAATATAAGCGATATGGGATAAGTTGCCGCATAAGCAGAAGCAACGTCTTCTGTTTCGGCTACTGCAATAAGCGAGCCGAGCGCAGGCGTCGAGGTCATACCACCAGTTATCGAGCCAAGGTTGTTAAGCAAGCAAAGCTTGAACATAAACTTAGCAATAATAAAGCCAACAATCATAGGTATAAGCGTCATAAGCACACCGTAAAGGAACACTATCGGTGTCGACGAAACAAGCTCAAGGAACTTTAAGCCGCCTTCAAAGCCCGAACCCATAAGGAAAAGCACAAGACCAAGCTCGCGTAAAACCTTAAGAGTATTATCAGGAACTTGAAGCGAAACCTTGCCTACCTTGCCAAAGTGTCCGAATAACAAGCCTACGAGCAAGCAACCTCCTGTCGAAGTAAGGTTAAATACAATGCTTTCGCTAAACTTAAAGCTTATCGCGCCACCCAAAAGTCCGAGCGCAACGGTAATTGCGAATACGCAAAGTCCAAACTTATCGAAGGTGAAAAGCTTTTTGTCAGTTTTTTCCTGACCGCCTTCGTCTATGTCCCCACCCTTAGGCGCGCCTTGAGCAACCAAGAGCTCGCGCTCTTTTGCTATATCCGCACGAAGAAGCCTGGGGAGAAGCTGTACAAAAAGAACAACACCGATTACGCCAAACGGGTATGCCGCGCCGTTAGCCGCAGCAACAGTTGTTGCCTGATCCTCGAATACGTTTTGCGCCGCCGAGAATCCCGGAGTGGACGTAAGCGAGCCCATAAGCAATCCGGTAGCAGTAGCTGCATCTACGTTGGGATCAAGCCAAGCTACCATAATACATACTATCGTACCTGTAAGAATAACTACTACGCCGATAACAATATAAGCAACTGCCTTGCTCTTGAAGTTACGGAAGAATTTAGGACCTGCAATAAGACCTACCGAGGTAACGAAAAGTGCAAGACCGATATTCTTAACGATACTGAACGTGGACGCGCCCCAGCTAAACGAAAGTAATGCGCTTCCGTCTGCCTTAGCTCCAAAAGCTTCGAGCAAAGCGGTATTAAGCGGCTCTTTGATAAAGGTAGTAACTATACCCACTACAATAGCCATAATAAATACGCCTGCAGAGCCGAGCGAAATTCCTTTTATCTTGATTCTACCAAGCAAATAACCAAGTACAAGAACAAGGAAGATACCAAAAAGAGGACTTACAAGAACCTTGCAAATTTGATACCACATTTCTTCAAAGAAAGTCATTCCCGCTGTGGCAAAAAGATTAGTAATATTCATTTATTTAACGAGGCACTTTTCGTAAATGCCCGCCTCCTTAATCGCCTCAATAAGCGTTTCGCCTATCATATCAGGGGTGGGCGCAACCTTTACACCGCACTCGGTAAGAGTTGCAACCTTGCCTGCTGCTGTTCCCTTTCCGCCCGAAATGATTGCACCTGCGTGTCCCATACGCTTACCTGCAGGAGCAGTTCTACCTGTAATAAACGCCGCAACAGGCTTATCCTTCATATTATCTCTTATCCACTCAGCTGCGTCTTCTTCGCCACTTCCACCAATTTCGCCAATCATAACAACAGCGTAAGTATCGGGGTCTTCTTTCAACTCTTTAAGAACGTCAATAAAGCCCATACCCTTGATAGGATCGCCACCGATACCAACTGCGGTGGACTGACCAAGGCCTGCCTTGGTAAGCTGGTCAACAGCTTCGTAGGTAAGTGTTCCCGAACGAGAAATTACACCAATGTGACCTTTTTGATGAATACGTGCCGGCAAAATTCCTACCTTACTCTCGCCCGGAGAAATAAGACCGGGGCAGTTAGGTCCAATAAGCTTGGTCTTCTTGCCAACCATATAGTTCTTAACTCTCATCATATCCATAACGGGAATACCCTCAGTTATGCACACAACAAGGTCAAGTTCTGCATCAACTGCTTCAATAATACCGTCAGCAGCAAAAGCCGCAGGAACGTAAATAACCGAAGTGTTTGCGCCGGTTGCCTCCTTAGCTTCCTTAACGGTATCAAATACAGGAACGCCAAGCGTTTCCATACCGCCCTTACCGGGAGTTACGCCTGCAACTACGTTAGTTCCGTACTCTATCATTTGAGAAGTATGGAATTGTCCTTGTCCACCAGTAATACCTTGCACGATAAGCTTAGTATCTTTATTAATCAAAATACTCATTTTTGTCCCTCCTTAACGCGCCATTTCTACTGCTTTTTTTGCAGCCGATCTTAAGTCGTCGCACGCATAAATCTTAAGTCCAGATTCTTTAAGAATGCTCTTGCCTTTCTCTACGTTAGTGCCGTCAAGACGAACTACGAGCGGAACGTTAAGACCAACCTCCTTAGCCGCAATAACGATACCCTCTGCAATAACGTCGCACTTTACAATACCGCCAAAGATGTTAACTAATATTGCCTTAACGCTAGGATCGGACAAAAGCTTGAACGCTGCAGTTACACGCTCGGTAGTTGCCGAGCCGCCTACGTCAAGGAAGTTAGCAGGCTCACCGCCAAATGCGTGAATAATATCCATGGTAGCCATCGCAAGACCTGCTCCGTTTACCATGCAACCGATAGAGCCATCGAGAGAAACGTAGTTAAGGTCGTGCTGACCTGCCTCGTACTCCTTGGGGTTTTCCTCAAAAACGTCTCTAAGCTCTAAAATGTCAGGATGACGGAAGGTTGCGTTATCGTCAAAGTTCACTTTGCCGTCGATTGCAATAAGCTTGCCTTCTTCGGTTTCTACAAGCGGGTTAACCTCAACGAGCGAGCAGTCCTTTTCTACAAAGAGCTTATACATATTCTTGAGCATTACGATAAACTCTTTTACGTTAGCCTTGGCAATGCCGATTTTGTTAGCAACGTATCTAGCTTGATAATCCTTAATGCCGATAGTAGGTCTAACAAGCTGCTTAACGATAAGCTCGGGCTGATTAGCTGCGATTTCTTCGATTTCAGTTCCGCCGGCGCCAGATGCGATAATAACGATTGCCGCGTTCTCGTTGTCAATAGCAAGCGAGAGATAAAATTCCTTTTTGATATTGACAGCGTCGGTAACAAGTACCTTGCGAACAAGCTTACCTTCTGCGCCAGTTTGCTTGTTTACAATACGCATACCGATAATCTTCTCTGCAACTGCGCCAACCTCTTCGATAGAGCGAGCAAGCTTAACACCGCCTGCCTTACCTCTGCCGCCACAATGTGCCTGTGCCTTAACAACGTACATTTCGCTACCGAGCTTTTTCGCAGCCTCGATAGCTTCTTCCTTAGTTTGTGCAACGTATCCCTCTTGGGTGGTTACGTTATACTTAGCAAATAATTCTTTTGCTTGATATTCGTGAATTTTCATAAAAACTCCTTAAATGTTTTGAGCAAGCTTATCTCCAGCAAGAAGCGCTTTGCGGTTGATTTCCTCAGTTCCCTTAGGAATATGCATAAATACTGCCTTTTCGAGAGCGTCAAAGCTAACGAGATTAAGAACTCTATTGATTGCCGCAACTGCTACGATATTTGCAGTAAACGCCTTGCCTACCTCTACCTTTGCGGTTTCCAAAATAGGAAGCAAATAAATCTTCTTCGATTTGAAATTATCGGGCACATTAAGCGACGAGTCTGCCATAATTACGCAATCCTCTCCTGCTGCAGAGCCAAACTTATCAAAAGAAGCTTGAGTAAGGGCAAGCAAGAAGGTCGGCTTGGTAACCTTGGTAAATCCGATTTGCTCATCCGAAACGATAACCTCTGCCTTGCACATGCCGCCACGAGCTTCGGGGCCATACGATTGAGATTGAGCTGTGTTTTTGCCTGCAATTATTGCAGCTTCAGCAAGGATAATAGTAGCGAGAATAACGCCTTGTCCACCAGAGCCTGCAAGTCTTATTTCCATCTTAGCCATTATTTTCCCTCCTTCAATCTATCAATAATCTTTTGATATTCGTCCGAAAATTCGGGGAAGTCGTTTTCCGCAATCTTGCCAAGAATAAGCTTGCCTTCCTTTTCTTCGCGAGTCATCTTCGCAGCCTGCTCTACCGTGATGGTGTTGTCACGCTGATATCTCATCATTTCAACAGCGCCGCCCTTCTTGTTCTTACGACCGTAATAGGTCGGGCATATACCTGCGCAATCAATAAGAGAGAAGCCTTTGTGCTTGATACCGTTTTCGATAAGCTTGATAGTTTGCTGAGCGTGATATGTAGTACCCTTAGCAACGTACGACGCGCCTGCGCCTGCCGCCAAAACTGCGATATCAAAAGGTCTGTCAATATTGCCGTACGGAGCAGTAGTACCGAACTCGCCGTGCGGAGTAGTCGGAGAATACTGTCCGCCTGTCATACCGTAAATGTCGTTATTAAATACGATTACCGTTATACCGATATTACGTCTAGCAGCGTGGATAAGGTGGTTACCACCGATTGCCGCGCAGTCGCCGTCACCTGCGATAACGATAACCTCAAGATCGGGACGAGCCATCTTTACGCCGGTAGCGTATGCTATCGCTCTACCGTGAGTAGTGTGCATTGTTTGGAAATCCATATATCCAGCCGCTCTCGACGCGCAACCGATACCCGAAACAAGACAAACTTTTTCTTGGTCAATTCCGAGATTCTTAATTGCTTGCGCAACGTTTCTCATCAAAATTCCGTGTCCGCATCCGGGGCACCAAATATGCGGAAGATGTTCTTCGCGCATGTACTTCAAAATAAGTTCGCTAGGCATTATTTTACCTCCTCTACTGCTTTAATGATTTCGCTCGGAGTGATTACCGTGCCGTCAACCTTTCCTACAAAGCCGATTTTGCAATCCTTAACGATACGTTGAACCTCAAGCAAAATTTGTCCGTAGTTGTGCTCAGCCACTACGATATTCTTAACTCTTTCCGAAAGCTTTTTAAGCTGCTTTTCGGGGAACGGCCAAACGGTGATGGGACGGAAATATCCAACCTTCTCACCCTTAGCTCTAAGCTCCTCTACTGCAGACATAACGCTTCTTGCAGTTCCGCCATAGCAAACGATAACAGTATCTGCATCTTCGCAGTACTTCTCTTCTACTTCAACGATATCATCAACGTTGTTCTCAATCTTCTTCATAAGACGAGTAATGAGCTTATCCGCTACCTCGTTGCTATTAGACGGGAAGCCGTCCGCACCGTGAACAAGTCCGGTAATATTATATCTAATGTCATATCCTGTAAGGTGGAATCTCGGAACGTCATCTCCATCACAAACGTGATACGGAAGATGTAAGGTATCCGGACGTTGCTTCATCTTTCTTTCGATAATCTCAACTTCTGCTTCGTCATCAATTTCGATACCTTCGCGAAGATGCCCAACGATTTCGTCCATAAGGAAGATTACGGGAGTACGATATTTTTCCGCAAGGTTAAACGCGCGAATAGCAAGATGATAGCACTCAGCAACCGAAGAGGGTGCGATAGCGATAATCGAGTGATCACCGTGCGTTCCCCATCTTGCTTGCATTACGTCGCCTTGAGAGGGCGAAGTCGGAAGACCTGTGGACGGTCCAGAGCGTTGCACGTCTACAATAAGGCACGGGATTTCGGTTATGCACGCATAGCCGATATTCTCTTGCTTAAGCGAAAAGCCCGGTCCGGATGTTGCCGTCATAGACTTAGTACCTACTGCAGAAGCGCCGATAACCGCTGCCATACTTGCAATTTCGTCTTCCATTTGGATAAAGTGACCGCCAACTTGAGGAAGGCGGAGTGCAGAATGCTCTGCCACCTCGGTGGACGGCGTGATGGGATAACCTGCAAAGAATCTCATTCCTGCCTTGATTGCGCCCTCAACAACAGCCTCGTTGCCTTGCATCAAAACCTTATTCTTCATCGCGAACCTCCTCTATGTAAATAGCATAGTCCGGGCATCTAAGCTCGCACAAGCCGCATTTGATACAATCGTCGTAATTTACAACGGTAATCTTTTCTTTGACAACCTTAAGTACCTTCTTAGGACAAAACTCTACGCATATGCCACAGCCTTTGCACCAGGAAGGGTTGACAATTAATTTTTTAGTCATACAAATTCTCCTAATAAATTTAGTCTTACCGACCATATTATTTTAGCACAATCAAAAAATTTGTTCAATCTTTTTGTAGTCGAAATTCACACTTTTATAATTAAACAACAACAATCAAACGATTGTGGTTAAAATTTCATTAAACAATTAAACCGTTTAGCGATTTGGTACTATTTATTTTGTTGATTTTAACTATTTTTTAGAGTATAATAAGTGCGGCGGAGGTTAGATATGAATTTTTCAAACTTAGAATATTTTGTGATAGTAGCGGAAGAGCTTAATATTACCAAGGCGGCAGAACGCCTTTATATCTCACAGCAATCTCTATCAAATCAAATAATAAAATTAGAAAATTCGCTCAATGTCAAGCTGTTTTCGCGCAGTCCGTCGCTTAGTCTTACGTATGCAGGCAGTAGGCTGCTTAAGCACGCAAAGAGTATTTTGGACTTGCATAATCAAATGCTGTGCGAAATAGAGGATATCAAGGAGAACAAACGCGGAAGCATAAAAATCGGCGTTTCGCACACTAGAGGCAAGGTTTTGTTGCCCGATATTTTGCCGTCGTTTGCTACAAAATATCCTCTCGTAGAAGTAAATCTTGTAGAAGGTAACAGCGAAACGCTCGAAAGTAAGCTCCGCCACGGTGAAATTGACGTTGCTCTAAGCTTTACTCCCAGAATTCAAGACGGGATAGAAAGCATAACGCTCCTTACTGATAGACTTCTTTTGGTGGTACACAGAAAGTTTATGAACGAGCTATTTGGCGATCAAACCGACTATATGCGCGGAAAATTCTCCCAGTCAGTAGATATCTCCGCCTTTGAAAAATGTCCGTTTTTGCTGCTAAATAAGGGCAACCGCATAAGAACGCTCGTCGATAATTATTTTACAAAGAACAAAATAACTCCCTACATCATATTAGAAACAGAAAACACCGAAACCGCCTTCTCTCTCGCTCTTAAAGGACTGGGAATTGCCGTTTATCCTGAGATGTTCCTAAGTCAATCTGTTATAAGCGACCAAGTAGATTTGTTCCCTATCACCAGCGAAGAAACCCTCGCAACCTTGGTAGTTAGCTACGTCCAAGGTAGATATTTGAGTAACGCAGTACAGGACTTTATTGATATTGCGGTAAACTCTTGGCAAAATAAGACAAAACTCAACAAGTGAAACAATATAGAGGCCACAACCAATTAGTTGTAGCTATAGCAATATGCGCTTACCAAACAATAATCCACCAGCCAAGCCGGTGGATTATTCTTTTTAACCAAAATACATTACGTACTGCAAGTAATCCTCAAGTCCGTTCATTTCTTCTTCGAAATAATCATAATAGTCATTATAGCTATCCTCATCGAACACTACAAAGCAAATCAATCCGTTATCCTCGAACGCCGTAGGATGGATAAGC
>JAFVXL010000015.1 GCA_017501145.1 Clostridia bacterium
CGATATGAAAGATATGAGAAGTGCAGTTCCTGCGTTCCTCACTCTTATCATGATGCCCTTGACCTATTCTATTTCCAACGGTATCGGTATCGGCTGTATTCCGTCTAAGCCTAATATTTATGCTTCAAAAAAGACTGCGCAAGACGCGCACGAGGCTATTAGACCTATTACGCTCTCGCGCACACCCGAAAGCTTAAGTAACGTGCTTTCTAGACAAAATTATAGACTTTATAAGCTTATTTATGAAAGATTTTTGGCAAGCCAAATGAGTGACGCTACCTTCGATTCGCTTAATGCAGAAATAGAGTCTGGTGAATATGGCTTTAAGGTTAGCGGCAAAGCTCCTAAGTTTGGCGGCTATACCGTTGTATATAAGTATTTCGTTGAGCCTAAAGATGATGACGAAGAAGAGTCTACTAATCTTCCGCCGTTGGAGCAAGGCGACGAGCTTAGCTTTGATAAATACAAATTTGAACAAAAGTTTACTAAGCCGCCTGCAAGATATACCGAGGCGTCTATCGTAAAGGCTATGGAAGAAAAGGGTATCGGTAGGCCGGCTACTTATACGCCGACTGTTACCTTATTGTTTAGTAGAGGATACACCGAGAAGGAAGGCAAGAATATTCTTCCTACCGAGCTTGGAGAGAAGGTTACTGATATGCTCATTAAGTACTTCCCTGACATTATGAACGTAAAGTTTACGGCTGGTATGGAAGAACAGCTTGACGAGATAGAAGACGGCTCTAGAGCGTGGGCTAGCGTAATAAAAGATTTTTATGCAGGCTTTGAAGATAAGGTTTCGGTTGCTCTTGGCGACAGTTTTTCGCTCAAAGCGCCTGACGAGGTTAGTGACGTAATATGCGAAACGTGCGGCTCTAAAATGGTGGTTAAACAGGGAAGGTTCGGCAAGTTTTTGGCTTGTCCTAACTATCCTAAGTGCAAAAATACCAAAACATTGGACGAAAACGGCAACGTTGCTAAGGTAGAAACGCCCGTAGAAGGCGAAAAATGCGACAAGTGCGGTAAGCCGATGGTTTTACGCAAAGGTAGATTTGGCGATTTCTGGGCATGCTCAGGCTATCCCAAGTGCAAAAATATTAAGAATATAGACGACAAAGAAGAGGATTATGGCTCGTGTCCGCTTTGCGGTAAGCCGCTTAAGGCTGTCAAGGGCAGATCAATGTTCTTTGGATGTTCTAACTACCCCGAGTGCAAATTCACCTCGGCACACAAGGTTTCGACTGTCAAATGTCCTACTTGCGGCGCTTATATGACTGAGCGCAAAAATGCAGGCAAGGACTATCTTGTTTGCTCTAGCAAAGATTGTGGCAAAAAATATTTAGTTAAGACCGAGAAAGAATAATGGAAAAAACGGTTACGATTATAGGCGCAGGATTAGCAGGCTGTGAAGCGGCTTTAACTCTTGCTAATCTTGGAATTAAGGTAACGCTTATAGAAGCTAAGCCAAGACAAATGTCGCCGGCGCATCACAGCGACGATTTCGCTGAGGTCGTTTGTAGTAATTCGTTCAAAAGTAACGATCCTTGCACGGCAGGCGGCTTAATTAAGCAAGAGCTTAGAATTTTGGGTAGCGAGCTTATTGGATTTGCTGACAGTGTAAGAGTTCCTGCAGGTGGAGCGTTGGCTGTCGATAGACAAAAATTCTCGCAGCTTGTAACCCATTCGATAAAGTCTAACCCTAATATTACCGTTATCAATAAAACCGTAGAGTCGGTTGATTTAGATAAGCCAACCATTATCGCAACAGGACCGCTTACACATATTACTTTTAGCGAATTTTTGAACGAAATGTTTGGCAAAAAAATGTATTTTTATGACGCTGCAGCGCCTATTGTGTCCAAGGAATCGGTGGATTTTGAACACGCTTTTACGGCAAGTAGATACGGTAAGGGCGAAGATGATTATGTAAACTGTCCGCTTAGCCGCGACGAATATTATAATTTCGTCACAGAGCTTTTGGGTGCAGAAAGAGCGAGCTTGCACGAATTTGAAAAGGGCGAAATTTTTGAAGGCTGTATGCCCGTAGAGGTTATGGCGAGCCGTGGCGTAGATACGCTTAGATTCGGACCGCTTAAGCCTGTCGGAATAGTCGATCCTAAGACTAACAAGCGTCCGTTTGCAGTTGTTCAGCTGCGCAAGGAAAACCAAAGTGGCAGTATGCTTAACGTAGTGGGTTTTCAAACAAATCTCAAATTTATGGAACAAAAAAGGGTGTTTGGACTTATTCCTGCCCTTAAAAATGCGGAATTTCTTAAGTGTGGCGTGATGCACAAAAATATGTACATTGATGCTCCAAATACGATAAATAAGCATTTTGTATTAAAAAACCATCCTAACTGCTTTATCGCAGGTCAGCTTAGCGGAGTTGAAGGTTACGTAGAAAGTATTGGTTCTGGACTTGTCGCTGCTCTTAACGCGTATAGAACGCTTCAAGGCAAAGAGTATATAGAGCTTCCTGAGTGTACCATGCTGGGAGCACTAGCCTCGTATTTGGAGCGACCTAACCAAGATTTTCAGCCTATGAACGCAAATTTTGGCTTATTGCCGCCGCTTGGCGAGCACGTGCGCGATAAAGCGCTTAGAAAGCAGGCGCTTTCGGATAGAGCTATAGAACATATGAAAATCTTAAAATCTAATTTATTTAGTAAATAACGTACATTTTTTAAGGAGTAATTATGGATATAAAAGGAACTACCATTGTAGGTATAAAACGTAACGGAAAAATAGTAATTGCCGGTGACGGTCAGGTTACTATGGGACAGCAGGTAGTAATGAAAGGCAACGCAAAGAAAGTGCGTAGACTTTATAACGATAAGGTGGTAATCGGTTTTGCGGGATCGGTTGCCGACGCGTTCAGCTTGAGCGAAATGTTTGAGGGTATGCTTAATAAGTACAGTGGAAATCTTATGCGCAGCGCGGTTGAGCTTGCTCAGCTTTGGCGCGGAGATAAGACACTTCGCCATCTTGAGGCAATGATGATAGTAGCTGACTCTGAGCAAATGTTTGTGCTTTCCGGCGTAGGCGATGTAATAGAGCCCGAAAATGGAATTGCAGCAATAGGCAGCGGCGGAAATTACGCGCTTGCGGCAGCTAGAGCGCTTGCGAAAAATACTGACATGGATGCAAGATCAATTGCTGTAGAGGCGATGACCGTAGCGTCCGAAATTTGCATATTTACAAACAACAATCTCGTAGTGGAGGAAGTGTAGTATGGAAATGTCACCCAAGCAAATAGTTAACGAATTAGATAGATATATTATCGGGCAAGCTGAAGCAAAGAGAGCTGTTGCTATTGCTCTTAGAAACAGATATCGTAGAAGTAAGCTTCCTGATGAAATTCGCGACGAAATTACGCCAAAAAATATTATTATGAAGGGACCTACTGGTGTAGGTAAAACCGAAATCGCTCGTCGTCTTGCTAAGCTTGTAGGCGCGCCTTTTATTAAGGTAGAGGCAACTAAATTTACCGAGGTAGGTTACGTAGGTAGAGACGTTGAGTCTATGATTCGCGACCTTGCCGAAACGGCTATTCGTCTTGTCAAGGAAGAAAGTATGGCAACGGTTGAAGTCAAGGCTAAGGAAAAGGCTGAAAAAAGCATAGCTGACGCTATAATTAAGGCCAAAAAGAGCAAAAACGCTGACGTCCCAGAAGATATTCTTTCTAAGAACGTTTATGAAGAGTTGCGTAGCGGTAAGCTTGACAACTTAATCGTAGATATAGAGGTTGACGATACGCCAAAAAGCATGGAGCTTATCCCGGGAAGCGGCGCAGAAATTAATCTTGGACAAATCATGGGCGGATTTATGCCCAAGCGCAAAAAGCACCGAAAGGTTACCGTAAAAGAAGGCGTTAAGCTTTTGACGCTAGCAGAAAGCGAAAAGCTTATCGATATGGATAATATCACTGCAGAAGGTATTCGCAGAGCTGAGCAAGAGGGTATAATATTTATTGACGAAATAGACAAGATTGCAGGCAAGGGCGCGTCAGGAGGCCCTGACGTATCGCGAGAAGGCGTTCAACGCGATATATTGCCAATTGTCGAAGGCAGTACTGTAATGACCAAATACGGCGCAATTAAGACCGATTATATACTGTTTATTGCGTCTGGAGCGTTTCACGTTTCGTCGGTGGGTGATCTTATCCCCGAGCTCCAAGGAAGATTCCCTATTCGCGTAGAGCTTAAAAGCCTTACTTACGAGGACTTCGTAAACATCTTTACTGTTCCCGAAAATGCTATAACAAAGCAGTACGCGCATCTTCTTAGAGTGGACAATATCAACCTTATTTTTAAGCAAGATGCAATTGAGGCTATGTCACGAATTGCCGTTGATGAAAATTCAACCAAGGAAGATATCGGCGCGCGTAGACTGCATACTATTATGGAAAGCTTGCTCGAAGACGTAAGCTTTAACGCAAGTGGAGATCATCCGCTTATTGACGTGGAAATTGACGAAAAATACGTGCTTGAGCATCTTGGTAAGCAAGTTGCAAGTCACGACTTAAAGAAATATATTTTGTAGGAAGTATTATGGTAAATATCCCTAAAGGGACGAAAGACGTTTTGCCGTCCCAAAGTTACAAATGGCAATATATTGAAGAAGAAATTCGCAAGGTATGTAAGCTTTATAACATACTTGAAATTCGTACGCCTACTTTTGAGCATACCGAATTGTTTTTGCGCTCAATAGGCGACGAAACGGACGTTGTTTCTAAGGAAATGTATACCTTCGAGGATAAGGGACATAGATCTATAACCCTTAAGCCCGAAGGAACGGCGTCTACCGTTCGCAGTTATATAGAGAACAATCTCGAAGCAATGTCTTTGCCGCTTAAGATGTATTATATAACTCCGGTATTTAGGTACGAAGCGCCGCAGGCAGGTAGACTAAGAGAGCACCACCAGTTTGGTGTAGAAATGTACGGCTCTCCCTCTCCGTACGCTGATGCCGAAGTAATAAGCGCGGCATATAGGCTTTTGAGCAACGTGGGCGTAAAAAATCTTGCCCTCAATATTAACAGTATCGGTTGCCCTAATTGTAGAATAAAGTTTAATCAAGCGCTTAAGGAATATCTTGCGAGTCACGTTGGAGATATGTGCGAAAACTGCAAGCGCAGATTTTCTACAAATCCGCTTAGAATTTTGGACTGCAAAAACGAAGGCTGCAAGCATATTGTAAAAGGTGCGCCGAGCATTTTGGACTATATCTGTTCTGATTGCAACGACCACTTTATTAAGCTGCAAGAAATTTTGAAGGCTGACGGAATTCCGTTTAACGTAAATCCGTCCATAGTTCGCGGACTTGATTATTACACTAAGACGGTATTTGAGTTTGTAACCACTTCGCTTGGAGCGCAAGGTACTGTTTGTGGCGGCGGAAGATACGACAACCTAGTAGATTCGATAGGTGGCAAGCCCACTCCGTGTGTAGGCTTTGGTATGGGTATCGAAAGACTTTTGATGCTTTTGGAGGCCACGGGTAAGGAGTTTGAGGAGCAAGCAGTAGAGTATTATATTGCTTGCCAAGCCGAATCTTGCCGTGACTGTTGCCGCAAGATTGTTCTGGATTTGCGCGCAAAAGGACATAGTGCCGAAACGGACTTTATGGGCAAAAGTGTTAAGGCGCAATTTAAGTATGCGGACAAGATCAAGGCAAAATATGTGGTCGTAATAGGCGAAAGCGAGATGCAAAGTGGTATTGTTGAAATAAAACGTATGCTTGATGGCGAAAAACAACAAAAAACGCTTGACGATTTAGTCTGGACATTGTAAAATAGTCTTTGTGGGGTTTTCCCGTATATAATAAAAAATTACTTTATAGGAGTTAGTAAAATGATAGATCTTAAACTTATTCAGCAGCAAGATCCCGAGCTTTATGCTAGCATGGCAAAAGAGCTTGACCGTCAAAGAGGAAACATTGAGCTTATCGCAAGCGAAAACTTTGTTAGCCCTGCAGTTATGGCAGCGGTAGGTTCGCACCTTACCAACAAGTATGCCGAGGGTTACAGCGGAAAGCGTTACTACGGCGGATGTATGTACGTTGACGAGGTAGAAACTCTTGCAATAGAAAGAGCTAAAAAGGCATTTAACTGCAACTTTGCAAACGTACAGCCGCACAGCGGAGCGTCTGCTAACCTTGCAGTATTTGTAGCTTTGCTTAATATCGGCGACACCGTTTTGAGTATGAGCCTTGCTCACGGCGGACACCTTTCGCACGGCAGCCCGGTAAACTTCTCCGGTAAGAATTACAATATTATTCCTTACGGTATTGATGACGAAACCGAAACTATCAACTATGATGAAGTAGAAAGACTTGCTTTAGAGCATCATCCCAAGCTTATTCTTGCAGGCGCAAGCGCATATTCGCGTTCTATCGACTTTAAGCGCTTTAGAGAAATTGCTGATAAGGTTGGCGCATATCTTATGACCGATATCGCTCATATTGCTGGTCTTGTTATTGCAGGCGAGCATGCTAGTCCGTTCCCGTATGCACACGTAGCTACCACCACCACTCACAAGACTCTCCGTGGTCCTAGAGGCGGTATGATTATGTGCAACGACGAGGAAATCGCTAAAAAGATCAATAAGGCAATTTTCCCGGGCGTTCAAGGCGGTCCGCTTGAGCACGTTATCGCAGGTAAGGCTGTAGCGTTTGGCGAGGCTCTTAAGCCGGAATTCAAGGCTTATCAGCACCAAGTTATCCTAAACGCAAGAGCTTTGGCAGAAACTCTTCAGGCTAACGGCATTAGTCTTGTTTCGGGCGGAACGGATAACCATCTTATGCTCGTTAAGCTTATCGGATACGATATCACCGGTAAGGAGCTCGAAGCTCTTCTTGACGAGTGCAACATCACCGTTAACAAGAACTCTATCCCCAACGATCCTCAAAAGCCGACCGTTACTAGCGGTATCAGAGTTGGCACTCCGAGTGTTACCTCTCGCGGTATGAAGGAAGAGGATATGGTTATTATCGGTAACTGCATTGCTAAGGTTATCAAGGAGAAGGAAGCCGCGCTTGACTACGTAAGAGCAGAAGTTAAGAAGCTTTGCGAAAAGTATCCCTTGTATGCTAATGACGTTAATATCTAATAATTAATTAGACTATATTAAACCCGACTTTACGTTCGTAAGGTTGGGTTTTTTATTTTGCTGTTTTACGCATAAATTTCGGGCGAATGGGAAAAAATCATCTATTATTTAGTAGGTGAGTATGATGCTTTATTTTATAATAGCTTTTTTGTTTGTAATTGTATTTTTAGTTTTGTATAAGGTTTTCGTGCCGATAGGCGAGCCCGATATGGAATTAACAGGTGTTATGACGCGAGATGAGCTGCTTGCAAGCGTGTCTGAATTGGCTACCAAGGTAAACGCTGCGCCAACAAACTCGACATTTTCGCTGTATCTAATAGAAAAAGCCATAAAAAGCGCATACAAAGTTATTAGCAAAAAGGTAGGCGCAAAAAAATGCTTAGAGTTCGAAAAGTGGATATACGACAACTATTATAAGATAGACGAGCTTATAAAGGAGCAAAAAAGGCTCGTAGCGGCATTTAATAGGTTGCCTGGATACAAAGACGCCCCGCGTATTTTTCGCCTTTCTGAGCTTATTGTAAAGGGCAGTGGCGGCGCTGTTGACGAAAATACCGTTATAGAGTGCGTAAAGACCTTTAATGAAATAACACCGCTAAGATTTGACGAAACAACTATGCTATCTAATGCTATTAGTCTAGCATTGCTTGAGTACGTCGCTATATTTTGCTCAAGATCAATCGTTATAAACAAAAGATTTGCCTTGGCAAAAAAGGATATTGCACTGTCGAAGATAAATATCTTCAACATAAGGCACAATAGTTATTCTTACGCCTTTACTAAGTATGCAGAAGGAGAGATGATAACAAGGTTTGTTAACGTTTGTTCGCTTAACGGAATTGACGCATACAAAAAGGCTGATGCATTTTTAAGCGCCTGCGCCAAAGCTGATAGCGCCGTTTGTGCTGCAATCAAATCGCTACACGGGCTTAAAACTATGCTAAGCGACGAGGTAGTTTTGACGCTTTCTCCACTAAATGCGTACTTAGAAGGCTGCAAGGGGATAGTGTATAAAAAATGCACTATGCAAACTAAATACGTCTATTTGCAACGTATAGCATCTAAAGCAAAAAACAAAAACGAAATTTTTGTTGCAGGACAGATAGTAAAAGAATGTATCAAAAGTGGCAAGGATATAGCTTATTATATTTTGCGTAAGCCGCTCAAGGGAATAGCTGTAGCGGTATATTCGCTACTGATCTTATTGAACACAATAAGCAACTGCATGACTGCTTATACGTTAGCGCCTCAATACAAGATAATGGCTGCCATTTTGTTTGCACCCATTTCGTTAAGCATAGTTTTGATGTTTCTTAATGCTGTTAGCTCGATTATTTTTGGTCCGAGATATATGCCTAGAGCTAAAGTCAGGAAGGGTATTAAGGCTATGATAGTTTTTCCGGTCTTGGTTTTTTCTGAATCTGAGGTTGACGAAATGGTGGACAATTTGCTAACTGCTTATTATGCAAATCAAGAAGATATCTTTTCGTTTGGTTTGCTTATCGATCTACCCATTTCGTATTCTGATGAGCTTTCGTTAGAGGATTTACGCATAATAAATCGTGCTAAAGAGCGCTTTTCGTCCCTGCCGCCAAGCTTTAATTTATTTATTCGAAAAAGGTCAAAAGTAGCAGGTGAGGGTAAATTTCAAGGTTGGGAAAAGAAGCGAGGCGCAATTATTGAGCTAAATAAGCTTATTATGTCAGACATAAATAGCAATTTTGAGGTTGTGATAGGCAACACCTACAACGTGGATTATGTTGTGA
>JAFVXL010000016.1 GCA_017501145.1 Clostridia bacterium
ACGTTATCGCCTACGTTAACTACGTCGGTAACGTTCTCTACACGGTCCTTGCTGAGCTTGGATATATGAATCATACCATCTTTATTGGGTGCAAGCTGAACTCTTGCTCCAAAATCCTTACCTTCTGCGTTAGATAAAATCTTAACGACAGGTCCTTCGTACACCATACCAACTTCAGCATCTTCCACGATAGACATAACGATTCTCTTAGCCTTAGCAGCCATCTCCTCGTCGGGAGTTGCAATGAACACTCTACCGTCTTCTTCGATATCGAGCTTAACACCCGTTTCTTCGATAATCTTATTGATGGTCTTGCCACCCTTACCAATAACTTCACCGATTTTGTCAGGATCAATATCAAACGAAATAATCTTCGGCGCCCACGGACTAAGATTCTCTCTCGGCTTGTCAATGGTTTGCATCATCTTGTCAAGAATATAAAGTCTACCTTGTCTTGCTTGTTCAAGAGCGGTACGCAAAATGTTCTCATCAATTCCCTTAATTTTTATATCCATTTGGATAGCAGTAATACCTTCGGTAGTACCTGCAACCTTGAAATCCATATCGCCAAGGAAGTCTTCAAGGCCTTGAATATCCGAAAGAACAGAAACTCTATTGCTTGCTTCGTCCTTAACAAGACCCATAGCAATACCTGCTACAGGAGCTTTAATAGGCACACCAGCATCCATAAGCGCCATAGTCGAGCCACAAACGCTTGCTTGCGAGGTAGAACCGTTAGAGCTAAGAATTTCGCTTACTGTTCTTATTGCATACGGGAATTCTTCCTCAGACGGAATAACCGGCTCTAACGCGCGTTCTGCCAACGCACCGTGACCGATTTCACGTCTACCGGGAGCACGCAAAGGTCTAGCTTCTCCAGCGCTGTACGGCGGGAAATTGTAGTGGTGCATATAGCGCTTAAACGTTTCGTCATCAAGGTTATCAAGCTTTTGAACTTCCGCAATAGTTCCAAGTGTACAAGTAGTAAGAGCTTGCGACTGACCGCGAGTAAATACTGCGCTACCGTGAACTCTAGGCAAAACGCCAACTTCGGTCCAAATATCACGGATCTCGGTAAGCTTTCTGCCGTCAGGTCTAAAGCCCTCGTTAAGAATCTTCGCTCTTACCTTTTCCTTAGTCATATTATAGAGAACGTCTTTGATTTCTCTAGTATTTTCGGGATAAATTTCAGCAAAATGCTCCAAAACTACAACGTCTACTTCATCTTGCTTAGCTTGACGAGCTTGTCTATCCGTTTCTTTGAGCGCTTCGTCCAAAAGCTTGTCCGCATAAGCTCTAACACTTTCGTTAATTTCGTCGGGAATCTTATAAAGATTCATATCCTTCTTGGGCTTACCAACTTCTTTAACGATTTCGTTAATAAAGGCTACTTGCTTTTTGATTTCTTCGTGAGCGAACAAAATACCGCCAAGCATTACTTCTTCGCTTACCATATTTGCGCCTGCTTCAACCATCATAATAGCGTCAGCAGTTCCGCTTACATAAACGTGCATTTGGCTCATTGCGCGCTGAACGCTATCGGGGTTGATAACGTATTTGCCATCAACGTAGCCAACAACTACCGAGCCAGTCGGTCCATAGAACGGAATATCAGATATAGAAAGCGCGATAGACGAGCCAAGCATACCCCAAACCTCAGGCGGAATATTAGTATCAACGCTAAGCGCTGTTGCAACAACCGAAACGTCGTTGAACATTCCCTTGGGGAAAAGCGGTCTAATAGGTCTATCAATAAGACGCGAGGTCAAAATAGCTTTGTCGCTAGCTCTACCCTCTCTTTTCTTAAAGCCGCCGGGGATTTTACCAACGGCATACATTTTTTCTTCAAAGTCTACGCCAAGCGGAAAGAAGTCCATACCCGGACGAGGCTGTTCCGCCATAGTAACGTTAGTCATAACAACGGTATCTCCGCATCTGATTATGCAAGAACCGTTAGAAAGCTGAGCGTATTTACCTGTTTCAACGGTAACTTCACGCCCACCAATTTCAGTTTTGAAAATTTTTGCTTCAAACATTCTCCAAAAAGTCTCCTAAAATATTCACTCGGCATATAGCCTATATAAAAGATTGGGGGCGCGAAAACTGCTCCCCCTTTTCTTAATTATTTTCTAATTTCTAACTGAGCCAAAATGTTACGATATCTTTCGATGTCAAGATCTTTAAGATAGTTCAAAAGGCTTCTACGCGTACCAACCATTTGCAACAAACCACGTCTCGAGTGATGGTCCTTGTGATGAACCTTAAGGTGTTCGGTAAGGTGATTGATTCTGTAAGTAAGCAATGCAATCTGAACTTCCGGGCTACCGGTGTCACCTTCGTGAGTTGCGTACTTAGCAATGATTTCCTGCTTGATGTTCTTTTCCATTTTTTGTTCCTCCAAAAATTTATTCGCCTTAAACTTAAGTAACTGCGTCGAACAAATCGCAAAAACCTATAGAATAAGGTACCACCAAAATATTATAACACAATATACAATTAATGTAAACTTAATTTTGCCTTTTATAGAAAAAATTTTGTCTTTTTTTCTAATCTTTCTTCAAATTGCTCGATATATAGCTTAACATCTCTTAAATTCGCATGACGCTCTATCCTATTTCCGTCAAGCAATCTTTTGCTTATAGCCCCTGCTCCACAAGCAAATACCGAATAAAACTCTTCCATAGTGGTTATATTGTTAGCGCAAAACTCTCCATTTTTTGCGTATCCGATATTTTCAAGGTTGTCAAGCATATTCTTTTGTCTATATAGATAGTACGGCTCGTATCCAACGTTAGTAAGCAACCTAAATGCTTCTTCAACCATTTCCGAAACGTTTTCTACGCCTTTTTCACTTTGGTTTTTTAAGGCAGAGCCGTTTTTTCTAGATAGAGTATGAACAGTTATGTTTTCGGGATTAAGCTCAATAGTCTTAGCTATAGTAGCCTTAAAGTCCTCCATATTTTCTCCGCTAAGACCTGCAATTAAGTCCATATTTATTATGAACCTTCCCTTTGCCATATTATACACGTCGAAAATATCTTGAGCGGTATGATATCTACCTATCAACGCTAAAGTCTTATTCGAAAAGCTTTGCGGGTTTATGCTTATACGGGTTACTCCGTGTCTTGCCATAACGTCAAGCTTACCCTTTGTTATAGTGTCTGGTCTACCTGCCTCGACGGTATATTCGATCCCCTTGTACGGAATAGCGTCAAGAACCCTATCAAGCAATCCTTCGCTAAGCGCAGTTGGCGTTCCTCCGCCAATATAAATAGAATCAACATCATAGCCGCCCTTTTCCAGCGTCTTAACGCCACTTTCTATCTCCAACACCAAGTGGTCAACATAATCAGACATAAGCTTTTCGTTGTTTTTTGTTGGCAACGAAACAAACGAACAGTAATTGCATCTTGACGTGCAAAAAGGAATATGAACGTAAAGATTAATTTTATTTAAGGAGCGCACATATCCGCCTTGGTTGTCGATAATTCTCTTAACAACTTGCGCCTTTGAGATAGACACCTCGTACGCCATAAGCCCATCTACAACGTCGCCGCCCGCGTTTAGTATCTCGTAGCCCAATTTAGTTGGCCTTACTCCCGTTAGAGCTCCCCAAGGAAATTTTTTTCCGGTATAAGAAGATAATACTCTATATAATTCAGTCTTACAAATCCTAGAAAATTTCTTTTCTTTTACGTCAACCGACAAATTAACATAGAAAAATTTGCCGTCAACAGTAATATACGGCGAGCTGTCTAAAAATACACAATCTATATTAGCTTCATCCTTTTCTAAATCAAAAAACAAGCTACATACTTCTATGAGCTCGTTTTCGATTGCATAGTCGCTGCTAAGCTTTAACATACGGATTATTTTCCTTTTCGAAATTTAAGGTTGTTGATCTCCCGTGCCCGGGATAAACATTTGCGTTTTGCAAAGAATATAACTTTTTTATTGATTGAACGAGTTGCGCCTTGTTTGCAGTAGGCAAGTCACTTCTGCCAACCCCCATAAAAAACAGAGTATCGCCGCAAAATAATTCTCCATCAAACAAAAATGCAAGTCCGCCTGCAGTATGTCCGGGCGTTTCATACACGTCAAACAAGTGTTTGCCAAGACTTTGCTTGCCTTCGCTAAGATATCCGCAAGGAGCAAAGCGATTAAATTCTATACCTGCATATTTTGCAAGATCAAGTCCAGCCTCTATCATATCCGCATCAGCCTTAGACATATAAACTTTAGCGCCGCTTTCTTGCAAAGCCTTTGCTCCGTTACAATGGTCAAAATGGCCGTGCGTAAGCAAAACGTAGCTTATAGGCTTGCCGATTTTTTTTGCTTGGTCAAAAATTTTATTAGGCTCGTCGGCAGGATCAATGACTATTATATCCTCATCAAAAATAAGCATATAACAGTTTGTTTCCAAATCGCCCAAAATCAATTTTTTAATTTCCATTATTCGTACCTATAAACCTTATCAACGTCTTTTATAGAGCCGATTTTTGCCTTAAGCATATCGATTTCTTCCATATTGTTTGCGCTTACCGAAATGTCGATAATACCTCTATCGTGCTTATCAACTCTTGCGTTCAAATGCGCTATAGAAAGCTTAAAATCCGAAACGTACTTTGTAATTTCCGCAAGTAATCCGGCTGTATTAAGCGTCTCTATCTTTAATGCAATAACATACTGTGAGGAAATTTGCTTACCCCAATTAGCTTCGACAAGCTTATCTTTTTCTATATGCTTAAGGTTTGTACAGCTCTTACGGTGAATAGAAACACCCTTGCCCTGCGAAATGTATCCAATAATTTCATCGCCGGGAACAGGATTACAGCATTTTGCCATACGGATAATTTCGTCCTCATATCCTTGAACAATAATATCTCCGTTGTTGACCCCACTGTCCTTCATCTCAGACTTTGCCTTTGCATCCTTTCGATAAAAATCGATAAGCTTTGACAAAATTTGGTTGACAGTATAGCCGCCATAACCAACTGACGAGTACAAATCTTCTATAGACGAAAGCGAATAACGCTTCATAACCACATCAAGCCATTGCTTTTGCATAAGGCTTTCAAGCGAATAGCCACGCTCCGACGCTTCTTTTTCGAGCATTTCTTTGCCTCGAATAATATTTTCGTCTTTAATTTCCTTCTTAAAATACGCCTTGATTTTTGCTTTTGCTTGCGTAGTTTTTACAATACGAAGCCAATCTCTACTAGGTCCTTTAGATTCCTTTGAAGTCAAAATTTCGACATAGTCGCCGCTTTCTAGCTTAGTTTCAAGCGGTACTTCCTTGTTGTCGATTTTTGCACCTACACACCTATTGCCTACCTCTGTATGTACACCGTACGCAAAGTCTATGGGCGTAGAGCCTTCGGGCAATCCCACAACATCGCCCTTAGGTGTAAACACGTACACCATACCGCTATA
>JAFVXL010000017.1 GCA_017501145.1 Clostridia bacterium
ATAAGGAGATCCTTCTGGAAGAACCATGATAAAGCAGCTAGAAACGGTCTTGATTCCAGGTGCAGTTTTAATAATCTGCAAAACAGGTCTAAGCACGTCACCGGTAGAGTGAATTGCTCCAGTAACCATACC
The DNA here is from genome assembly GCA_017501145.1 of Clostridia bacterium. Taxonomy (GTDB): domain Bacteria; phylum Bacillota; class Clostridia; order Christensenellales; family Pumilibacteraceae; genus CAG-552. The sequence goes on from JAFVXL010000017.1 coordinate 133, forward strand.
GTCTACGTCGCCAAGCTTAACCATCAAAACACCGAGATACAAGCAGTCGTGACAAAGCGCAGTAGCCTGCTCCATAGTCATACCCTTGCTCTTACGGATTTCATAAAGAGCTTCTGCGTACTTGGTGAGATTTTCGTTATTAGGGTTAAACACCTCAATTCCAGTAAGATCAACGTCAGGTACGTTCTTTTTGATAACTTCAGGATCACCGATCAAAGTGATGCGAGCAATCTTTTCTTTGGTAATGGCCATAGCAGCGCGAATATTACGCTCCTCTTCACCTTCAGCAAGAACGATACGCTTGTTAGCTTCAGCAGCCTTTTGTCTTATCTGTTGCAATAATTCCATAAATTTTCTCCTTATTACGAAATAGTTTGTTATTTCAAAAAAATATGCTATAATAGTTGAGTAAACTCAAAAACATCACCGCACGAAAAAATTATAACATATACAAAGTTTTTTGTAAAATATAATGACGTGCTTTTTGTGGAGATTATTTATGAAAATTTGCGCTGTTATTTGTGAATTCAATCCTCTGCACAACGGACACAAGTACTTGCTCGACAAAATCCGCGAGCAAGGCTTTGAGCGTATAGTGTGCTTTATGAGCGGAAATTTCGTTCAAAGGGCGGAGCCTGCTTGTGCGGACAAATATGAGCGTGCCGAGTGTGCAATCAAATGCGGTGCCGACGCCGTATTCGAGCTCCCCGTTCTTTACGCTACCGCAAACGCACAGGTTTTTGCTTACGGCGGAATACGGCTAATTTCTGCTATGGGCATAGACAACATCGCGTTCGGCATAGAATCGGCGGACACACAACTAATAATAGACGCTGCAAAATTACAGTCCGACGAAAGCGAGGAATTTCGCTTAAAGCTAAAGGACAAATTGGCGCAAGGAATCTCCTATCCAGCCGCATTATCACTAACTACGACAGACATACTCAACGAAAAATACCCAAATTGTCAGGAAGAGCTGTCCAAACCCAACAACGTTCTTGCAATTTCCTACCTAAGAGCATCTCATCTCGTCGGCAAAAAAATCAATCCGATTATGATTAAAAGACAGGGTGCTGACTATAACGATACTACGCTTGAGTCAGGCAAATTTCCGTCAGCCACCGCTCTACGCAATTATATAAATAAAGACGGAAAAAACACCGATTTTTTGCGCACATATATGCCAATCGAAAGCATAAGCATGAACAGCTTGGGAAAGGTGGATTACAAACTATTTGAAAAGCTGTTAATTCACACCTTGCGTTGCACCACGAAAGAACAAATTGCTACAATGCCCGACGCCGGCGAAGGCATCGAAATTAAATTACTTAAAAACGCACTGCAATATACTGAACTAACTGACGTTATTGAGGCGACTAAATCCAAGCGCTACACCTATGCGCGCATAAAACGCCTTTGTTTGCAAGTTATGTTAGGCATAAACAACGATTTGGACCTTTCCAAACCTGTTTCTCGCCTACTTGCTATCAAAAAAGACTCTTTGGATTTAATCAAAAATTTACCTAGCGAATTTTACGTTAAGGTAAGCGAACTGGAAAACAAAGAATCGGAATTTGCCACTATCGAGCAAAGAGCAGACTCACTCTACTACCTTCTTAGCGGCACAGATGGTAATCCTTTTTACTCTACAAAGCTCAATATAGTAGAGACTCAATAACGGAATTTCTCAATTTAACAAATAAAAAACGCGCTTAGTTCTTGACTTATTTAGTCCTTGCTACGTGCGTTATTTATTCGTTTATTGAAGAATACCTTGAAGTCAAATTTAAATAACTTCTATTTTTTAAACATATACCCTAATTTAATATAAAACTTATCCTCTCGACAT
>JAFVXL010000018.1 GCA_017501145.1 Clostridia bacterium
CGTATAATTAAAAGACTTGACGTAATTGAATCGTTTAGAAAGAGCGGCAATAAGCCCGAATGGATGATACTTGACGTGCTTCCCGTAATTCCTCCGGAAATTCGTCCTATGGTACAGCTTGACGGCGGAAGATTCGCAACCAGCGACCTTAACGACCTTTACCGTAGAGTAATCGCAAGAAACAACCGTCTTAAACGTCTTATCGAGCTCCAAGCTCCCGACATCATTATCCGTAACGAAAAGCGTATGCTCCAAGAGGCAGTTGACGCGCTTATTGATAACGGTCGTCGCGGTAAGGCAGTTCAGGGCGCAGGCAACCGCGAGCTTAAATCGCTTTCCGCTTTCCTTCGTGGTAAGCAGGGCCGTTTCCGTCAAAACCTTCTTGGTAAGCGTGTTGACTATTCCGGCCGTTCGGTTATCGTCGTTGGTCCTGAGCTTAAGATGTATCAATGCGGTCTTCCCAAGGAGATGGCTCTTGAGCTTTTCAAGCCGTTCGTTATGCACGAGCTTGTTGCTCAGGGCAAAACTCATAACATCAAGACTGCAAAGCGCGTAGTTGAGCGCTCGGGTAGTGAGGTTTGGGAGGTGCTCGAAGGAGTTATCAAAGAGCATCCGGTGCTTTTGAACCGTGCTCCCACCCTTCACCGTCTTGGTATTCAGGCGTTTGAGCCTGTGCTTGTAGAAGGCAGAGCAATCAAGCTCCATCCGCTTGCGTGCGGCGCGTTCAACGCGGACTTCGACGGCGACCAAATGGCTGTTCACGTACCCCTTTCGGTAGAAGCAAGAGTAGAGGCAAGATTCCTTATGCTTTCTACTAACAATATTCTCAAGCTTTCGGACGGACGTCCCGTTTGCTCGCCCACCCAAGACATGGTCATCGGTTGTTATTACCTTACCATTGCTAAGCCGGGTGCTAAGGGTGAAGGTATGATTTTCTGTGACGAAGACGAAGCTAAGATGGCGTACGCAAACAAGGAAATCGAGCTCCAAAGTAAGATTTGGGTGCGAGTAAATAGAGAAGTGGACGGCGAAATGCGCAGTAAGCGTATCGAAACAACCGTTGGTAGACTTATATTCAATGACATCATCCCGCAAGATCTTGGGCTCAAGCTTGCTGAAGACGAAAACGGCAAGGTTTACGAAGGCGATAAGAGCAATCCGTTTACTCTTGAGGTTGATGCTTGCGTTGATAAGTCCAGACTCCAACAAATCGTTGACGCAACCTTTAAGCAAAAGGGAGCAACCGAAACGGTTAAGATGCTTGATAACATCAAGGCGTACGGCTATAAATATTCTACTATCGGCGCAATTACTACGAGCGTATTCGATATGCATATCCCGCCTGAGAAAAAGCAAATTATCGACAATGCAGAAAAGCACGTAATCGAAATAGAAGATATGTACGACAACGGCCTTATGACCGAGGACGAGAAGTACAAGCTCGTAGTTAACGAGTGGACCAACGCTAATAACGAAGTAACCAATGCGCTTAAGAAAACTCTTACAAAGTTTAATCCCATCAACATGATGGCAGTTTCCGGTGCGCGTGGTAGCATGAAGCAGATTGCTCAGCTTTCGGGTATGCGTGGTCTTATGACTAACCCGCAAGGTAAAACTCTTGAGACTCCCGTTCGTTCTTCCTTCCGTGAAGGCTTGTCTGTACTTGAGTACTTCATTTCTTCTCACGGTGGACGTAAGGGTCTTGCCGATACCGCTCTTAAGACTGCGGACTCCGGTTATCTTACCAGACGTTTGGTTGACGTATCTCAGGACGTTATCGTTAGAGAAGATGACTGTTGTGCAGGACGTGCGCCTAAGGGAATGTACACTGCCGCTATTATGGAAGGCAATCAGGTTATCGAATCTCTTGCAGATAGACTTAACGGCAGATATGCAGCCGAAGACGTATACTATCCCGAAGGACACGAAAAGGCAGGCGAAATTATCGTTGCTTGCAACGAGCTTATTACCGAAGATATTGCTAACCTTATCCAAAAGGTTGGTATCAAGGGTGTAACCATCCGTACAGTTCTTACCTGCAAGGCAAAGCACGGCGTATGCGTAAAATGCTACGGCAAGGATATGTCCGGTTCGCTCCCCGTAAGAGTAGGCGAGGCGGTAGGTATTATCGCAGCACAGTCCATCGGTGAACCGGGTACTCAGCTTACCATGCGTACGTTCCACACAGGTGGTGTCGCAGCAGCAGAAGATATTACACGAGGCTTACCGCGTGTAGAAGAATTGTTCGAAGCTCGTAAGCCCAAGGGTGTTGCTATTGTAGTAGAGCACGGCGGTATCGTAGAAATCATCGAAAAGGATGGCAAGCGCGACGTTGTTGTTAAGCGTGAAGATGGCAAGGCGGAATCGTATTCGATACCGTATACCGCTAAGCTTAAGCCGAATATAGTAGATGGCGCAACAGTTATGAGCGGTGACGCTCTTACCGAAGGTCCTATTAATCCGCACGATATTTTGCGTACTAAGGGCCGCAAGAGCGTTCAAGACTATATCTTGTGCGAGGTTCAGTCCGTTTACCGCAGCCAAGGCGTTCAAATTAACGACAAGCATATCGAGGTTATCGTTCGTCAGATGCTCAAGAAGGTAAGAGTAGAAGACAGCGGAGATACCGATTTGTTGCCGGGAGCTATGGTTGATCTTTCGGTATTCGACGAGTCCAACACCGCAGCTATGGAAAACTACGGTCGTCCGGCAGTTGCTAAGCACACCTTGCTTGGTATTACTAAGGCGGCTCTTGCTACCGAATCGTTCCTTTCGGCAGCGTCCTTCCAAGAAACGGCAAGAGTTCTTACTGAGGCGGCAATCAAGAACAAGGTAGATCCGCTTATGGGACTTAAGGAAAACGTTATTATCGGTAAGCTTATCCCTGCAGGTACTGGTATGAAGAAATACAAGAATATCTACCCGCAAGAGGTTACCGACAAGTCGGAGCGCGAAATGCAAGAGCGAGTAGCTGCTGAAATCAACGAATAATGCAAATGGAACAAAATAAAAATAACGAAAACGTTGCAAGCAAAAAGCCTGATATTATAGAAAAAGAAAAGGCAAAGAAGCTTAAACAGCAGCGTGAAATTGAATCTTTTAAGCGGAAATACTTCGATTATTACGACGATATAAAAATTTCTGTTAAGGAAGATTGGTAAAAACAATAAAACGGATGGGTTTGCGCTCATCCGTTTTTGTATTTTGGTGTGCACTAAAGCAAGCTTTTAACCTTACGTCACCAACGAGGGGTGTGGCAATCTCTTGTAAACCACTATTGCTTAGCCCTGTCACCCACGAGCCGAAGGCGTGGCAATCTAAAAAGACAAAATAATCGCTCTTTTTTACCGTCTAAATGTGAAAACTTAATGAAACTTTTTTATAAGTGTTGACACATCTAATAATGTATGGTAAAATATAACAAATAGTTTATTAAGGAGAGCAATTATGAAGAAAATTTTAAGTTTAGGCTTAGTGGTAATTATGCTGTTTGCGCTGGTAGCATGTACGCCCAAGGAAACTGAAAACAAATTAGCTGAGCTTGAAGCAAAGCTACAGGAGCAGTCAAGCAAGATTGATGAATTAGAAGAAGAAAAGGACAACTTGCTTGGACAAATAACGCAGATGCAGGGCGAGATAGGTGGATTGCAGGGCGAAGTAGAAAGATTAGAAGAAGAAAGGGAAAATGACTATAATCAGCTTTGCGCGTTAAGCAGCAACTTGTATACCTTGCAAGAAGCATATGAAAAAGGCCTAATAACAAAAGAAGACTTAAAGGCAATTTGTTATTTTAGATGTGGCGAACTGCTTGTAAAAGATGAAAATGGTGTTACAACCAAGGTCACGGATTATGAACCGAATTTTGAGCTAGGAGAGCTTGACAAAGAAACTAAGCGAAAAATTCAAGGCGTACTCGCATATTGGCATAGAGGAGAGGACATAGATGGATGGAATGGCACGGCTGAAGACGTGAGC
>JAFVXL010000019.1 GCA_017501145.1 Clostridia bacterium
CTCCTTGGTTGCCATCTTGTATCTCTCGCCACTGATTACGTTGAGAACTGCTTGAGTACCAACGATTTGACTGGACGGAGTTACGAGCGGCGGATAACCAAGGTCTGCACGAACTCTGGGAACCTCTTCCAAAACCTCAATAAGTCTATGCTCTGCGCCTTGTTGCTTAAGCTGACTAATAAGGTTAGAAAGCATACCGCCGGGCACTTGGTATATAAGCGCATTAACATCAACCTTAAGAACCTTGGGACTAAGATAGCCGTCTTTAGTAAGTCTTTCTGCAACCTTTGCAAAATACTTAGTAAGCTCATTAAGGTCTTCAAGCTTAATGCCCGTATCATACGGCGTACCCTTTAAGGTAGCAACGAGCGATTCTGTAGCTGGCTGCGAAGTACCGTTACCAAGCGGAGAAAGCGCAGTATCCACGATATCACATCCTGCTTCGATTGCCTTAAGGTTAGTCATATCGCCAGTACCTGCAGTATTATGAGTATGAAGGTGAATAGGAAGACCTACCTTATCCTTTAGTCTGCTTACAAGCTCGTACGCATCATACGGCAAAAGCAAATTTGCCATGTCCTTAATACAAATAATATCAGCGCCCATATTCTTAAGCTCGTTTGCAAGATTTACAAAATAATCAATGGTATGAACCTTGCTCGTCGTATAGCTTATAGCAATTTCCGCAGTTCCACCATACTTTTTAGTGCTTGCGATAGCTTGCTTTAAGTTACGCGGATCATTGAGCGCGTCGAATATACGAATAATATTTATACCGTTTTTGATAGAAAGTCTACAAAATTCGTCAACTACGTCGTCAGCATAATGCTTGTAGCCCAAAATGTTTTGGCCTCTAAAGAGCATCTGAAGATTAGTGTTGGGCATAGCCTTACGCAAAACACGCAATCTCTCCCACGGATCCTCGTTCAAATATCTAAGACACGAGTCGAACGTTGCGCCACCCCACATTTCCAAAGCATAAAAACCTGCTTTATCCAAGAGCGGAGCTGCAGGCAACATTTCCTCAAGAGTCATTCTTGTAGCTGCTTGCGACTGATGAGCGTCACGAAGAACAGTTTCCATTATTTTAACTTTAGCCATTATAGCCTCCTTAAGCGAATATAGCGAGCAGAACGCCTGCTGCAATCGACGACGCAATAACACCCGCTACGTTGGGACCCATTGCGTGCATCAACAAATAGTTGTCGGGAACCTCGTCCTGTCCAACTTTTTGTGAAACTCTTGCCGCCATCGGAACAGCCGATACACCAGCCGAACCAATAAGCGGATTCATCTTATTCTTGCTGAACAAATTCAAAATCTTTACACTAAGCACACCACCGCAGGTACCTACGATAAACGCTACCAAGCCTCCGCCTACTACAGCAAGAGATTCGAGCGTCAAGAAAGATACGCCCTTTGCCTTTGCGCCTACGCATACGCCAAGAATTATGGTGATAATGTTCATCATAGCGTTGCTTGCGGTATCCTTAAGACGGTCGGTAACCATACACTCTTTGAGCAAGTTGCCAAGCATCAACATACCAAGAAGCGGCAAAGCAGACGGAAGAATAATTCCGCAAAGGAAGGTAACAGCGATGGGGAAAATAATCTTTTCCTTTTTGCTTACCTTTCTAAGCTGAGTCATGCGAATTTGTCTTTCCTTTTTAGTGGTAAGAAGTTTCATAAACGGCGGCTGAATTATGGGTATAAGCGCCATATATGAATACGCTGCAACCGCAATAATTGCAGTATTTTGACCAAGACTTTCGGACACGTATATTGCCGTCGGGCCGTCTGCGCCACCAATCATACCAACAGCAGCAGCATACTTGGGATCAAGGAACAAGCACGCTACGGCAAAGGTCAAAAATACACCGAGCTGAGCCGCGCCACCAATAAGTAAGCTCTTAGGATTTGCAATAAGCGGACCAAAGTCCGTCATTGCACCTATTCCAAGGAAAATAAGCGGCGGATAAATAACGTTAGTGACACCTAATGAGAGGAAGTACAAAAGCCCAGTATGCTCAGTTTCGTTATAGAGCTGCTCTGCGCCTCCGGGTATATTGATAAGCAACATACCGAAAGCTATAGGAACAAGCAAAAGTGGCTCGAACTTCTTTGCAATAGCAAGATAAAAAAGCACAAATGACAAAAGCACCATCAAAAGGTTTTTCCATCCGTCGCCTGCAAACAAAGCCGTATATATACCCGTGCTTTCCCACAGTCCTATTAAGGTGTCTCCCCAGTTAAGGGCAGATATCAAATGCATAATGATTCTCCCTTATACTATTTTATATAAGCAAGCTGAGCGCCGGTATCAACGCTATCGCCTTTCTTAACAAGGAAGGTAACCTTACCGCTTGCCGAAGCAACGATTTCGTTTTCCATTTTCATTGCTTCCAATACAAGAATCTTGTCGCCTTTGTTTACGGTTGCGCCGTTTTCTACACAAGTATTCAAAATTGTTCCCGGCATGGGCGCAGTAACAACGGTGCTACCTGCCTCAGCGGTTGCCTTAGGAGCAGCTACGGGAGCTGCCTTGGGAGCTGCAACAGGAGCTGCAGCGGGAGCAGGCGTAGCAACGCCTTCGCTAGCAACTTCTTCTACTTCTACATAATAACTTTTTCCGTTAACGTTAACATTAAATTTACGCATAAAAAACTCCTTACAATATTAGTGGATGTGTTTAATTTTTTTGATTTTGAAGGGAGCAACGACGTCGTTACCCTTAGCTTCTTCAGAAAGAATACACGTAATTGCGGCGGTAATAGCGGCAACCGTTTCTTCATCCTCTTCTATTTCGGCATTAACCTTAGTCGCTTCTTCCTTGGTTACGGCAACAGTCTTGGGCTTTTCGATCAATCCAACTACATATCTGATAAGATATAAGCAGCCGATCAACACCGTAAGCGTCAAAAAAATTACCCCCATACCCAAAAGAAGAATAATAAGCGATTCGCCAAAGCTAAGCTCTTCTATTGCACTTATAAAATTCATCATATTATCTCTTTGCTCCGTACATCATTACTGCAGCAATAAGATATTGTCTTGTAAGCGACGGCAAAATAACGTTGTCCAAATATCCGCTTTCAGCAACAACCGTTGCACTTGCATTTTCCTCTGCATAAGCGGACGCAAATTCTTCTTCTGCCTTTGCCTTATCCTTTGCCACAGCAATCTCGTCAGCATACAAAAGACTTGCGGTTGCCTTACTGTCGAGCATTGCGATATATGCGTTTTCCCACGCAATAGTGTAATCAAACGAACGTTTTGACGCAAAAGCAACGTATCCAAGTCCCACAGCCTTACCTACGATAACCGAAATCTTTGCGTTAGAGCAAATATTGTAGCAGTAAAGCATATCGCTTATATCTTTAATGAGCGAATCGTTCTCGGACTCAAGATTAACCTCTGCGCCTTCGCAGTTTACCAAGTTAACGATAGGAAGTCCGTAGCTAATGCAAGTTGTCAAAAAGTCAGAAATCTTGCGCGCGCCACGAGCCGTAAGTCTTAAGCTTACGTCACCGTTATTAGCAACAACACCTACCGAGATTCCGTTAAGTCTAGCTAGTCCAACAACAACTTCCTTAGCATATTCAGGCTTAAACTCGGTAAACGTGTCTTTATCAAACACCTCGCTAATAATCTCGTCAATTTTGCTGTTCGCATTTAACGTAGCGCAAACTCTGTTAGCGTCATCAGCAGACTCTATTACAGGCTCAAGCATATAGTCCAAAACGTTGATAATCTTATTTCTAAGCTCGTTTCCGTCCTTGACAATAAGAGAAATGAGTCCACTTGCTGCGCCATGAACTTGAGCAGTGCCAACCTTCGCTTGATCAATCTTAGTAGTAGCTGCCAAAATAAGCGGACTAGCCGTAGAAATTCTTGCATTTTCAAACGCTATGCAGCAATCGCAACACGACGTAAGATAACTAGTCATACCGAAGTTATTGCCCTTAACTACCATGATAGTGGGCACAACACCATATGCGCGATTGATATTCTTGAAAATCTCTCCGTATCCTTCCATCGCCTTAATGCCTTCGCCAAAGCGAGCGCCAGACGTATCGAAAATACCGATTACAGGAATATTCATCTTAATAGAATCTTCTATACACTTAGAAATCTTCTTTGCGCTCTTCTTGCCTATACTACCCGACATAACGCTGAAATCGTTCGCAAAAATACCAACTTGCATATCGTTGATAGTAGCGAAACCACTCACTACGCCTTCGCCGGACGGTTCAGACAATGAGGACTTACCTTGAACAAGGGTAAGCATTTCCACAAAAGAGCTTTCGTCCGTTACAGAATTGATCAATTCGTAAATTTCCGAATTTGCCGATTTAACCATCTAAAAGCCTCCCAATTTTTGCTTGTAAAAGTCTACTACCGCAGACTTTCACTGTATTTACTTAATAAGTATATACTTATTAATTCCAAAACGCAAGCAAAAAACAGCGACAAACCGTAAGATTTAGTTTTTACCGCAATAAAAAATGTGAATAATATTCATTTTATCGTCTTAACATCTAAAGCAAAAAAAGAGTAAGCTTTCATTTCTTAAATCGACCATCAATTACTGAGATGATTTTAGCTATGTTTTGCTTACTCTTAAAATAAATTATATACGTTTATACTAGCTTGAGATAATTAACTTCTTCGGGAGTTAAATCTCTATATTCTCCCCTATTTAGTCCTCTAAGCTTTAAGTCGCCTATTGCTACGCGCTTCAAAAATACAACTTGTTTGTTAATGCTTTCGAACATAC
>JAFVXL010000020.1 GCA_017501145.1 Clostridia bacterium
ATCTCGCCTACGAGCTCCTCGATAACGTCCTCAAGCGTAACGATACCCTCCGTACCGCCAAACTCGTCAACAACGATAGCGAAGTGAACCTTGCGCTTTTGCAAGAGCCTGAGTAGCGCGCTCACCTTCATATTGCGCGAAACGCAAATGCAGTTGGTTATTATGGGACGAATATCTGTTTCGTTCTCATTATAAAGCTCATAAAAGTCCTTGATGTGAATAACGCCCACTATCGTATCGAGCGAATCGTGATAAACGGGTAGTCTAGAATAACCGCTATCCGAAAAGATTTTTGCAATTTCTTCCATGCTCGTATCGTCTGATATAGCAACGACCTTTACACGAGGCACCATTATGTCATACACGTCCACGTCGTCAAACTCTATCGCCGAACGAATAAGCTCTGACTCGTGCTCGTCTATTTCGCCCTCGTTTTCCGCTTCTTCTACTATTGTAATAAGCTCGTCTTCGGTAATAGTTGATTCTTTCTTACCGCCAACCAGCTTCTTGACAAAAGAGAGCGCCCACGCAAACGGGAAGAAAATAATCTCAAAAAACGAAGTAATGGGCAAAAGCGCCATAGCAAAAGCTTCGGGATGATTCTTCGCAAACGTTTTTGGCGCAACTTCGCCAAATATCAAAACAACCACCGTCGTCACTATGGTAGAAACGGCGGGAGCTATATCCTCCTTGCCAACAAGCAAAGCTACAAAAAATACGGTTGCAAGAGAGGAAGCCGCTATATTTACTATATTGTTACCCACTAATACAGTGGAAAGAAATCTATCGTAATTATCTAATTGCTTAAGTATTCTTTGCGCCTTTTTCGCCTTTTTGGGCTCGTTGCTTTCTATACTCTTGAGCCTTATCTTATTGCAAGACGTATACGCTGTTTCTGTTGCCGAAAAATAAGCGGACAACACTACTAATAACACTAATACGACTATGATCCAAGCATAATCGTTACTGCTTATCGCAGAAAAAATCGTTGAGAACCGACTGGCAGGGTCCATATAAGCTTGTATTTAACCTTCCTTTTTCTTTATATGCCTAATATTTATACCATAAACAAAACAAAAAATCAATCGTTTTTATTGCGTTTTTTGCACAATTCGCTCTTTTATGAGCATAGCAGCAATAATTTTTGCGTGATCAAACGCCATTACGCTGTTTGTTAACTGCTTTGTTTGGTTGTAATCAAGCTCGCCCAATTCGTTTAGCCTGATGTCAAGAATTACCACACTTTCGCCCACCCTAAGCTCGTTACCGCTAAGCGAAACGGGCAAAAAGACTGCCGACTCCGCATCGTCGCCACCCTTAGGCTCTCCGCCTGCGTAATGCGCTGTAAATATTAGGCTTATGTTCCAATCTCTTGGATCTCTGCCCGGCGTGGACGCAAAGCCAAATTGACTAAGACGGGTTACGCTTAAGCCCGTTTCCTCTTTTAACTCCCGCTTTACCGCCTGCTCTGCGCTTTCGCCCTCTTCGATAAAACCTCCCGGGAGCGCAAGTCGCCCCTTAAATGGATGTCCACCGCGCTTAACAAGCAGGATAGATTGTCCTTTTCTCACCAAACAATCTACTGCAACTGACGGATGGCGATAAATAGACGGATCGTAATTGTTCAAAAACTCCTCTTCCGTTTCGCTCATCTTCGTTTACCCTTCCTGTTTCCCTTCTTTTTGTTCGATTTTGCGCTGATAATTATAGCTGCAATAATTATCACTATAACAACTGCAATAACTATCGTCTTGTCTAACGGACTTAATTGGCTAAATATAGCAAAAATATCAATCTCTTCGCTTGTGCCGTTATCACCGCTTTCACTGCCCGACCCACTACCCGAGCCACTGCCCGAGCCACTGCCTGAGCCACTACCCGAGCCACTACCCGAGCCACTGCCTGAGCCACTACCCGAAGAGCCGCCTACACGATCTCCATAAACGACCTGATAATCGCCTTCCACCTCAGCTACGCTGATAATTATATCACCCGCAAGGTCGGTACGCAAAATGTTGTCTTGATTAAATCCAAGCGCATCTAATCTGGTAAGAACCTCTGCGTGCGGATGGCCGTAAGAATTTCCTTCGCCACAGCTTATTACCACGAAAATACCATCTCTAAGACTTGCCTTGGTCATTACGTTAAGATACGCTTCGCTGCTGCTCGTTCTGCTGCCGTGATGACCGAGCTTAATTACGTCTGCGCTAAAATCGCTAAATATCGAATATCTTCCCTGCCCGCCCTGCGCTGCCAATACGAATTCCGCTTCGTTTTGCGCTTCCGCGTCGCCGCTTATTACAATTTTCTTGCCCTGATACTCAATTATTATTATTGGAGAGTAATTGTTATGGTCAGAGTAATTGGATGAAAGGGGCGAAAAAAAGCTGATAGAATATTGCTCGTCACCCGAAGGCGTAATGACGTTTTGCGTGTCGTCATACGGATTGGTTACTATAACCTCATCCGCATATGCGTACGCTGCTTGCAACGCGGTATGATAAGTCTTAGTGCTTTTCGTTCCGTGCTCATCTCCCCAAAAGCGGTTGCGGTCGTTTTCTCCGTTTAGCGCTGGATCGCCCTCACACGAGCCGTACGCACACTCCTCGTTAGGCCTATAAACCACCCTTGCCGGATACTGCTCTAATACGTACGCCATACTGCCTATATGGTCGGAGTCCGAGTGTGTCAAGATAGCGTAGTCAAAAAATTCGATAACGTTACCCTCGTCGTCCTTAATGTTTTGCGTGATGTATTCGTCAAGCTTAGTCTTGACTGAGTTTTTGTTTTCGCCCGCGTCAATGAGCATAGTGCGATCGTCGGGCAGCTCGACTATACACGCGTCACCCTGCCCTACGTCAACAAAGTGCACAACAAGATCCTCGCACTCTTGAGCAAAAACAGTCGCCGTAGGCGTAGCAAAGCTGCATACACAAACGGCGATAACAAATCCTAACAAAATTGCAATAATTTTCTTCATATTCTAAAAAATTTCCGTTTCAAAAAGCTTCTTAATATCTTCTATTTTTTCTTTTGCCGCGTCGTATCCTATCTGAATCATTTCCATATAGCCGTCTTTTTTTGCAGCTGAAAATTTCGATAAGTCACAAGAAACTATCACGTCAGACATTCTGAGCCCTTCTTCGGAGGTTTGTGCTGACATTATATTATACGTCGCCTTAATCACGTCCAAAAGTCCAAGCTCGTTAGTCCCTCCTCCACGCGTTGCGTTAACGTCCACCGTAACCACGAAATCTGCGCCAAGCATCTTACAAACGGATGTGGGGATATTATTAAGCACACCCCCGTCCACAAGGTGCTGGTCCTTAAGCACCACCGGCCTAAACACAATAGGAACTGCGCACGACGAGCTTATTGCGTTGCTTACGCTACCACTGTCGAAAATAACCTGCTTGCCAGTTACAAGATCAACGGCAACGCAGCTAAACGGCTTGAGCAAATCCTCTATGTTCATATTGCCCATACGTCTAGTAAAAATTCTGCCTATAGAAAGCGGATCAGAGCCAATAAGTAGCTTGCTTGTCTTGACGTCCTTGATTTCCAGCTCATGCGCGTACGATACGAGATCGTCTATGTCGATTCCCGCGCAATAAAACGCGCCCACCAAGCTACCCACGCTCGTGCCGCAACACAAATCGAAATCTATGCCCGCTTCGGCAAAAGCCTTGAGCGCGCCTATATGAGCAAAACCGCGTGCGCCACCACCGCCAAGACAAAGTGCGACTTTTGGCTTGCGCGATTGGACTCTTACTGCAGCTTCGTCAGCTTTTTTCTTCTTGCGTCTAAAAAAGGAAAATAAGCCCATATTATTCGCCTTCTACCACTACCTTGAGCTTAGCCGAAATTTCAGCGTACGGCTTAACGGTAACTGTGTGCGAGCCAACCGACTTGATAGGCTCAGGCAAAACGATTTTTTTCTTGTCTATTTCCACGCCTTCCTTTTTGAGCGCGTCAGCAATTGCCTGCGTGTTAAGCGCACCAAAGATCTTGCCCGTCTCGGACACCTTAAGCTTGATGGTAACAGTCATACCGCTGATTTTTTCGGCAATCTTCTTCGCCTCCGCCTTTTCTACTTCTTTTCGGTGGTCAGCAGCCGCCTGGCTTACCTTAAGACTGTTAAGATTTACGCTATTTGCCTCAATTGCAAGCTTGTTTTTGAGCAAAAAGTTGCGAGCGTATCCGTCGCTTACCTCAATAACATCACCCTTTTTGCCTTGCGCCTTTACGTCTTTAATTAAAATTACTTTCATATATATATTCTCCGTACAATTATTTTGCTACTGTTCAGTTTTGTCGCCGCTGGATTGAAGCGCGCGTACCGTTTCTCTTAGCTTAGCTAATCCCTCGTCCAAGTTAAAAACTTCTTTTATTGCGCTCTCCATAGGACACAATCCGTCCCCTTTGCGATTGCGTATGCCGTCCGCCAGCGTTTGATACTCATATTTTATATCAAACACCTCAAGAAAAGGAATAGCAGCCTTGCTCAACACCTGCGCGTACAACGAAGATATGCCAGCCTTAGCATACACAAATGCTGCCGCCTTGCCTACTATTTTGTCAGCAGCCACGCCGCCGCAAAAATCCATACCGCTGTCTAACATATCCAAAAGGGGCGCAATGCCTCGCTTTTCGCTTACAAAAACAGAATTACCATTAATAACAGCGCATCTAAAGCCTTTTCTTAAATATAATTTAGCTTGGTCAATATCGTTCATACTTACGTCTTCCTTTGCGTTTTTATTATAGCACGCATTAGTGCAAATGTCAATACCTTATACAAGAAAAAAGGGAGCTCACTTCCGCGAACTCCCTCTTTTCCAAAAAAGTTTTACTTCTCGCTAATTGCGCTAACGGGGCAAGCGCCTTCGCATGCACCGCAATCGATGCATTCTGCCTCGTTAATCTCGAAATGGTCTGCGCCCATAGCAATAGCATTTACGGGGCAAGTACCTTCGCAGCTACCGCACGAAATGCAATCTCCACTAATAATTCTCGGCATAATTCTTTTCTCCTTAATTATATTACCAAACGTGTTGGTGATATAATTGTATCACACATTTTTGGTTTTGTAAACAGTTTTTAACTAAAAAATCAATATTTTTATTTTTGTTTACCTTGCTCATTTTCGTTAGACTCTTTTTCTCCGTCATGCGCCTTGTGTCTAAACTTAATATCCTGCAAGTCAACTGTACTGAAAACAATCGTATCATCCTTGGTTTGCTCTTTGACCGTAACGCTCATTTTGAGCTGATTGAGGGCTGTAACTATCGCCTTGCTTCCATTAGCCAACGTAACCTCGCTGCCTACCTTAGGCATCATCTTGTTAACCTCGGCATAATACTCGTTCTCGTAGTCAAGACAGCACATAAGACTACCGCAAAGGCCGTTTATCTTGCCGGGATTGAGCGCAAGTCCTTGGTTTTTTGCCATCTTGATAGATACATGCGCGTAGTCCATATTGCGAGTAGCGCAGCAGCACGGTCTACCGCAAGGGCCTATACCGCCTATCATCTTGCACTCGTCGCGCGCGCCTATTTGTCTAAGCTCTATTCTAACGTGAAAAACAGATGCAAGCTCTCTGACAAGCTCTCTAAAGTCTACTCTGTCCGCCGCAGTAAAATACAAAATAAGCTTTTGACCGTCAAAGGTGTACTTTACGTCCACCAGCTTCATAGGAAGTCCGCTCGCCTGAATTTTTTCGAGCGCAATCTTCATAGTTTGCGGTCTTTTTGCTTCAAGCTGCTCAAACTGCTCCTTATCCTTATCGCTAGCTAAGCGAATAATCGGCTTGAGCTGTCCTACAATTTTGTCGTCCTCTACAAAAGTGGGCATCATCACCGCTTCGCCGTACTCGACGCCGCGCGCGGTCTTCACTATTACTCCGCAATCTTGCGTGTATTCATAGTCTTCTGCCTCAAAAAAATATATTTTTGGCGTGTTCTTAAACTTTACGCCTACTACTTTTGGCATTTTGCCTTTTCCTCCAATATCGAAAATAACATTTCGTCTACTATACTGTTTACGTTTCCACCCGCATTTATACGACGACGCGCGTGGCTAAGCTTGGGCATAACCCTTATTACTACGTCCGCCGTATATGAACGAGCTAACTCTCGTATATCCATAACACTGTCTTTGAGCCTTATAAGCTCCGGCCTAACCGCCGCCACCATACAATCTCTCAAAATCAGCTCCAAAGCGGCAATTATCGAAATAAGCTTTTCCTTTTTTTGAATAAGCTTAGTGGCAAACGGCAAAATTTCGCTGCTTTTGCGCATTTGCATCAGCACGCTTAGCGCAATATCAAAAGGCTCTACGCCGCTTGTAACAGCTTCTACAAGTCCCGACAACGAGCCGTTTGCCATAGCAACAGCAAACGAACGGTTGTCCACGTCGCCAAATTCGTCGTCCAATACATCATATAGCGTTTGATCGTCGTATAATTGCGGTCTAATAGTCCGACAACGCGACCTAACGGTGGGCAGCATTACGTATTCGTTAGCGCAAAGCAAAATAATTACCGCCGTTTCGGGCGCTTCCTCAAGGGTTTTGAGCAGCTTATTTTGGGCAGACTCGTTAGCCGTCTCTGCGCATTTAACGATAAAATATTTTTTTTCAAGCTCGGTGGGCATAACATGCGCAAGCTGAGTAATAAAATCCGCGTCGGATATAAGCACCTTTTCGCCCTGCGGCAAATAATACACATCCTTAAGCTCCTCGACCTGCTCTACGCCCTTACCCGTCAAAAAACTGATAAAGTACTGCGCAAAAAGCTCAGCAGTTACCGTGTCGGGCGAAACGATCATATACGAGTGCGTGGGCGACTTTGCTTCTGCCTTAAGCGTAGCAAACGCCCCATTGCGCCTTACCGCCTCGGCTATTTTCATAAAATTCCCCTTTTGCTAAGCTCAAGTAGCATTCTTTGATGAACTTCCTTAGGCGTGCCGTGCGCGTCTATTACCGCAACTCTATCCGGATTAACAGCGGCAATTTGCTTATAACCGTTATAAATCCTATTGTAAAAATCCATTTCTTCGCATTCGAGCCTATCGTTTTTGTCAGCTCCGCCCTTGCGCATAAACGCGTCCTCTGGACTCAAATCAAAAAATAGCGTTAGGTCTATTTTTTCATTTCCAAGAGCAATTTCGTTGCAAAAATTTATCAGTTTTAGGTCAAGTCCGCGTCCGTACCCTTGATATGCTACGGTAGAATCTGCGTATCTATCGCAAAACACAAGCTTGCCTTGGTCTAATGAGTGCGATATAAACTCTGCTGTATGCTGACGGCGCGCCGCCGTATACAGCAAAAGCTCGGTTACGCTATCCATTTCCTTAAGCGCAGGATCAGAAATTATCTGCCTTATTCTTTCGGAAATTACTGTACCACCTGGCTCGCGCGTGAACACAAAATCTATATTTTTTGCGGCAAGCGTACTCTTAAGCATCTCTATTTGAGTGCTTTTGCCCGAGCCGTCGCATCCTTCTAACGTTATAAATTTACCGCGCATATTTTCTTCCTTTAATTTTTGTATTTGCTCGACTGTATCAAGCAACGTCACTATAAATACCACGTATCTACCGTCGTACTTCTCAGCTATTATACCTTTTTGTTTGAGCCTTAGATATAATTCTTCGCCGCCAAGTCCTATCCTTTTTGCATCAACAACTAGCCTAGTAAAGTCGTCATTTTGTGCGCACGGTACGCTTTTTTTGAAAACGTCCACGCTTTTTTTGAGCTCGTCGTACCTATATGCATATTCCTTAGAGTATTGCGCCGCATACTCTAATCCGCCTAGCAAAATATACGAAGGACTTGTCGTACCGAGTAGCTCTAACGCGTCGTCAATCTTTCCTATAAGCTCGTCGTTGTTTACCGCCAAAAACGCGCTTTGCGTATACGCAGGCAGCGTCTTGTGCGCGCTAAGGTTTACAGAGTCTGCAAAATGCGAAAAGGATTTTGGGAACAAATCGGGCCTAAACGGAAAATGCGCTCCGTGCGCCCCATCGCAAAACAAATACGCTCTGCCGTTAACAACCTCAGATATTTCGCCGCGAGCAACGTATCCGTAATAGTCTGGCGAGGTGATATAAACCGCCTTGACGGAAGGATGCTCGTTTAGCCCTTTTTCTATCTGCTCTGCGCTTAGCGGCAGGCTAAGTCCGTCCTTAACCTCGTTTTGTACGACAAATGCGTTGACCTTTGCAAGCTTAGCCGCCTCAAACAGCGCCCTATGCGAATTGCCCGCCAGCAAAATATCTCCGCCGGCCGCAAGCACGTTAGCCTTAATGCCCATAGACGAGCCGCCTACCAAAAACCTACAGTGCCTACTACCAAGAAGCTCAGCCGTATTTTGCTGAGCTCTTTGGATACTGTCTGACGGAAACGAATCGTCTATTTCGGTAATATCACTTGCGTTAAGCGCGCCCTTATGACCTGGCGTATGCCAACGCTGAACCGAATACGAAAGGTATTCCTTAATTTTGTCGTTTATTACAGTTTTCACTTTTTGGGTTTCATTGTGGGGAAGAGCAATACGTCCCTAATCGAAAAGCTGTCAGTTAAGAGCATAATAAGTCTGTCTATGCCTATACCGATACCACCCGTCGGCGGCAAACCGTACTCAAGTGCGGTTACGTAATCCTCGTCCATCATTTGAGCCTCGTCGTCGCCCTTGCTTCTGAGCGCAACCTGCGCCTCAAATCTTGCGCGCTGGTCGATAGGATCGTTAAGCTCGGCAAACGCGTTGCCCATTTCGCGAGCATACATAAAGAACTCAAATCTATGCGTAAGACGGGGATCGTCAGCCTTGCGCTTAGCGAGCGGACTTACTTCGATAGGATAATCGTAAATAAATACCGGCTGGATAAGCTTTTCTTCCACGTGCTGATCAAACGTTTCGTAAACAGCGTTACCCCACGTCTTCTTGCCGTCAGCAAGCTCTACGCCAAGCGACTTAGCCGCCTCAACTGCTTGCTCGTCGTTCATATCCGTAAAATCTATTCCCGTATACTTTTTAACCGCTTCGAGCATAGTAAGTCTTTGCCACGGGGTTTTGAGATTAATTTCCGTACCTTGATACGAAATAACCTCATCAAGCTCGAGCGTCTTACGGATTTCGTCAAACATTTCTTCCGTAAGAGTCGCCATATCGTCAAGGTTAGCGTATGCTTGATAAAGCTCCATCGTGGTAAACTCGGGGTTGTGCTTAATGTCCATACCCTCGTTACGGAAAAGTCTACCGATTTCAAAAACCTTATCGAAGCCGCCTACGATAAGACGCTTGAGATAAAGCTCGGGCGCGATACGCATATACATATCTATATCGAGCGTGTTGTGGTGAGTTACGAACGGTCTTGCGTTAGCACCACCCGGTATGGTATTGAGAATAGGCGTTTCTACCTCGATAAAGCCCTTCTTCTCCAAATGTCTGCGAATAGTAGAAATAATCCTAGATCTCTTTACGAAGGTTTCCTTAACGCTTGGGTTTGCGATAAGGTCAACATAACGCTGACGGTAGCGAAGATCGTTATCCTTAAGGCCGTGCCATTTTTCGGGTAGCGGCAAAAGCGACTTGCTCAAAAGCTCTATTTTTTCTACCGCGATAGAGGTTTCGCCCTTGTTGGTAATAAACACCTTACCCGTTACGCCAACAATATCGCCTATATCGTACTTCTTCCAATCGTCGTAGGTCTCCTTGCCAACGCCGTCTATTCTTACGTAAATTTGAATTTGTCCCTTAGCGTCAAGAACGTGAGCAAAGCTTGCCTTACCCATAACGCGCTTGCTTATA
>JAFVXL010000021.1 GCA_017501145.1 Clostridia bacterium
CCTTGAGCGAGAGCTCAAGACGTGACGCGGATATGATACTCGACACGATGCTTGTTGGAATATCTGATTTATACGAAACGTATTCGGATTTTATCGAGCTTAAACTATTAAATGTTTAGGCGTACTTATTAGGAGGTAAAGACAAATGTTTATAAATATTCAGCTTTTTGCGCACAAGAAGGGCGGCGGCTCGACTAAGAACGGTCGTGATTCGGCTGCGCAAAGACTCGGTGTAAAAGCAGGTGACGGTCAGCTCGTTAACGCAGGCAGCATCTTGATTAGACAAAGAGGAACTAAATTTCATCCCGGTGCAAACGTAGGTAGAGGTAACGACGATACCTTGTATGCTCTCGAGACGGGTGTTGTTAAGTTTGAAGTAAGCAGGAATAAAAAGCAAGTCAGCGTTTATCCTGTAGCTTAATTGTTATTAAAAGGGGGAGTTTTCCCCTTTTTTTTGAACAAATGAAGTATATTATTAGAGGTAAAAAGATAATAACCGACCGTCTGCTTGACTATAACGCGATTCTTTCGTGTGGACAAACGTTTAGATATAGAGAAAAAGACGGCGGATACGAAGTTATTTCGGGTGAGCAAAGATGCTTTGCTCAGGGAAACGAAATAGATTGCTCTTGTCCACAGTACTTTGCGAAATTCTTTGACCTAGATACTGACTATGACGCCTATATTAAGTCGTTAATAAAGTTTGACGAGCTTAGAGATTGTATTAGGTACGGCAGCGGGATAAGAATATTAAGGCAAAACCTGTTTGAAGTTATAATTTCGTTTATCATTTCTGCTAACAATAATATACCGAGAATTAGGAATATTATTGAAAAAATTTGCGCTTTTTGCGGTAAGGATATGGGTGGCTACTATGCGTTTCCAACTCCGCAAGAATTAAATAGAGTAACTAAGGAAGAATTTCGTTTACTTGGCGCAGGCTTTAGAGATACATATTTACAAAAAACAGCGCAAATTCTTGCGCAAACAGACTTTTTACAAAAAGTCGAATCCGCAAAGACGAATGAAGCAGTTAAGATGCTCTTGTCGCTACCGGGCGTTGGTCCGAAGGTTGCAGATTGCATATTGTTGTTCGGCCTAAGAAGATGGGATTGCTTCCCGGTGGATACGTGGATATTCAAGCAATGCCAAAATGATGAGCTTAATACGCCGAGCAAGGTTCGAATCTACTGTCTAAGCAGGTATAAAGAGCTTGCAGGGCTTGCTCAGCAATATATCTTCTACGCAGCACGAAGCGGCAAATAGAGCAAATTGACTATATAACTTTAAGAAAAATAACGGAAAAACCGTATTTTTATAAAATCTCAGGAGGGTTTTTATTTATGGCAAAAGGTAAGGTTGAGTTTCGCGAAGCCTACTGCAAAGGCTGCAGTTTATGCGTCAACGCTTGTCCGAAGAAGATTTTGCAGATCTCTAAGCGTACAAACGCAAAAGGATACGAAGTAGTTGAATGCACAAATATGGATGCGTGCATAGGATGCGCAAGCTGCGCTATTATGTGTCCCGATAGCGTTATTACCGTTTATCGCGACTAATTTTAAGGAGGAAACGTTTTTATGAAAAAACTTTGGAAAGGTAACGAGGCGATAGCTGAAGCCGCAGTTGCTGCTGGCTGCAGATACTTCTTTGGATATCCTATCACCCCGCAAAATGAAATACCCGAATATTTGTCTTGGAGATTGCCCGAAGTAGGCGGAGCTTTCATTCAAGCAGAAAGTGAAGTTTCGGCAATTAACATGGTATATGGCGCTGCTGGTGCAGGCGCAAGATGTATGACTAGCTCGTCTAGCCCCGGAATCAGCCTTAAGCAAGAAGGTATTAGCTATATCGCAGGCGCAGAGCTTCCGTGCGTAATCGTTAATATTATGCGTTCGGGCCCGGGCCTTGGCGGTATTCAACCTGCTCAAGGTGACTACTTCCAAGCAACTAAGGGTGGCGGACACGGTGACTATCATCCCATCGTATATGCTCCTTGCTCGATTCAAGAGTTCGTAGATATTACTTACAGCGCGTTCGATATTGCTGACAAGTACCGTACTCCCGTAATGATTATCGGTGACGGTATGCTTGGTCAGATGATGGAGCCGGCTGAAATCCCGCCGATGCGTGATCTTAGCACTCTTCCTGACAAGAACGATTGGGCAGCTTGTGGACATAGCGACGGTATTCCTCGTATCATCAACTCGCTCCGTATCGAAGCAGACGAGAACGAAGAGTTCAACCTTCGTTTGTTCGAAAAATATGCTGTTATCGCTCAAAACGAAACCAAGCACGAGTACTACGAGATCGATGATGCAGAAATCGTATTCGTAGCATACGGCTCTGTTGCTCGTATTTGTAAGGCAGCAGTAGTTGAGCTTCGCGCTAACGGTATCAAGGCTGGTCTTATCCGCCCGATTACCCTTTATCCGTATCCGACCGACGCTGTTGCTGAAGTTGCTAAAAAGGATTGCGTTAAGAAGTTTATTACAGTAGAAATGAGTATGGGTCAGATGGTAGAAGACGTTCGTCTTGCTGTTAACGGCCTTAAGCCTGTAGAATTTTACGGACGCTGCGGCGGTAACGTAATGATGCCGGCAGACCTCGTAAAGTATGTTAAGGAGGGTAAATAATATGAAAATTGTAGCAGATAAGCCCAGAATGCTCACCGACACGCCCTTGCATTATTGCCCGGGTTGTGCACACGGTATAGTTCATAAGTTGGTTGCTGAAGTTTTGGATGAGCTTGGCAAAGTAGACGGAGCAATCGGTGTTGTTCCCGTAGGTTGCTCAGTATTTGGTTATAAATACTTTAAGTGTGACGTGCTCGAAGCCGCTCACGGTAGAGCTCCTGCTGTTGCAAGCGCTATCCGCAGAGTTGTTAATCCCGACAATATGATATTTACATATCAGGGTGACGGCGACCTTGCTTCTATCGGTATGGCAGAAACCGTTCATGCTTGCATGAGAGGCGAAAACATTACCATCATATTCATCAATAACGGTATTTACGGTATGACCGGCGGACAAATGGCTCCGACCACCATGCCCGGCGAAAAGGCTACCACTTGCGTATATGGCCGTGATCCCAAGGTTAACGGTAACCCGGTACGTATGTGCGAAATGCTTGCTACTCTTACCGGTCCTGCTTATATTGAGCGTGTATCCGTTTATGACGTACCTCACGTTAACAAGACTAAGGCTGCTATTAAGAAGGCTTTCCAAATGCAAATGGAGAAGAAGGGCCTTTCGTTCATCGAAGTAGTTGCAAACTGCCCGACGAACTATCATATGACTGCGCTTGAGTCCATGCAATTCGTTAAGGAAAAGGGTTGCGAGTTCTATCCGCTCGGCGTATACAAAGATATTACGAAGGAGGAGAAATAATATGCAAAAGTTAACTATTAGCGGCTTCGGCGGCCAAGGCGTTTTGTCGCTTGGTAAATTTATTTCGTATTCGGCTATTGAGCAAAATCTCAATACCTCGTGGCTTCCTTCGTACGGTCCCGAAATGCGTGGTGGTACGGCTAACTGCTCGGTAATCTACTCGGCTGAAGAAATTGCAGCTCCCGTTATCGACAAGGCTGATATCCTTATCGCGTTCAACGAGCCGTCGCTTGACAAGTTCGAAAACACCGTTAGAGAAGGCGGTATCATTATCGTTAACTCTGACATTGTTAAAAAGGAAACTACCCGTAAGGACGTTAAGTTCTATCAAATCCCGGTAGACACCTTGGCTTCTGCTATCAATAAGCGTGGCGCTAACGTTTACACTCTTGGACTTTTGCTTCCCATCTTTGGAGATATTTCCGAAGAGGCTGCAATTCACGCAGTTGAGCACGTATTCGAAAGCAAGCCCAAGGTAATTCCTTCTAATATTGAGTGCCTCAAAGCAGGTATCGCGTATATGAAGGATCTTCTTAAATAATAATTTATTTAGTCAAAAAGGACGGTACTAGTTACCGTCTTTTTTTGAACTAAAATTAGTTAAAAACGACAAAATCATATTCGGTTGACAGCATTTTACAATTTTGTTACAATTTCTGCGTTGTTATATTACAAGTGTTTGTTAATATTGCAAATGTGAATATGTTTTTACAAATGTAAAAACGGAGAGTTATTTATGGATTTTTATTCGGTACTTAAATCGATATTATCTTTGGTTGCCGGGGTGGGTGTGTTCCTTATTGCTTGCACTATGATGAGCAACAACCTTGAATCTTTGGGCAGTAAAAGACTTAAGTCTATGTTCACCAAAGCGTCTAACAGTAAGTTGCTTGGGGTAGGCGTAGGTACTGTTGCAACTGCTGTTATCCAAAGCTCTAGCGCAACGACTGTTATGACGATAGGCTTTGTTAACGCAGGTATTATGACGCTTGCTCAAGCGGCTACCGTAATATTTGGCGCAAATATCGGTACGACAATTACTGGTCAGCTTGTAGCGTTAGGCTTGCTTGGCGGTGGCAATATTTCGACATCTGTAATATTTGCTACTCTAGCAGGTATAGGCGCGTTTATAATGCTGTTTACAAAGAAAGATAGCTGGCAGAAAATAGGCGGTATGCTTGCTGGCTTTGGTATGATTTTCGTAGGCCTTTCGATTATGAGCGACTCTATGGAAGCGTTTGCGCAAGATGAATCGGTAAAGAGCTTTTTAGCAATATTTACTAATCCGTTCTTGCTTGTGTTTATAGGCGCAATTTTGACGGGTATTATCCAAAGCTCGTCGGTTATGACATCTATGGCAATTACCATGGTAGTGACAGGACTTATATCACTTAACCAAGGTATATATATTACTATGGGCGCAAACGTTGGTACTTGTATTACGGCTATCATAGCCGGCATTGCGAGCAACAGAAATGCAAAGCGTGCTTCTATGATTCACCTTATATTTAACGTTAGCGGCGTAGTCTTGTTTTTGCTAATCGGCTTGTTTATGCGATTAGGCGGAATAGATTTTGGAACGATATTTGATGCAATGTTCCCCGGCGCTCCGCAAATACAGCTTGCAATGTTCCATACTATATTCAACGTAATCACGGTGCTTATAGTATTGCCGCTTACAAACTTGCTCGTTAAGCTCGTTACTAAGATTATCCCTGATAAGAAGGAAACTTTGCAATTAGAGAAGCCACACTTGTGTTTTGTGGACGACAATATGCTTGCAACTCCGCCTATTGCAGTTTTGCAAACGAAAAATGAAATTTTAAATATGGCGAAAATCGCTCAAGAAAACTTTAATCTTTCATGCAAAATTATTCAAACGCTTGATTATTCCGAATTAGAGAAATTTAAGGCGAACGAAAGAGAGCTTAACTATATCAACAAAGAACTTGTCGAATATATCGTTAAGCTTATCAAGTGCGAACTTAGTGAAGGGGATAGCAATTTCCTTTCGGGTGCAATAAAAACTATTTCAGACCTTGAGCGTATAGGAGACTATGCCGAGAATATCATAGAGTACGCCGAAAATCTCAGTTCGGCTGGTATGAAATTTTCGGATAAGGCTATTAAGGAAATAGACGAGCTTAATAGACTTATAGCCGAACTTTATCACAATGTTATAAATGCTTACGAAAATGGCGATATTGCAGCAAGGGATAGGGCGTTCGTTATAGAGGAAAGAGTTGATGAAGTAACTGACCAAATGGGCAAGAATCACATTAGCCGTCTTAGCGAAGGATTGTGCAAGCCCGAGGTTGGTGCGCAGTACTTAACGCTTAGCGGTGACGTAGAGCGAATAGCCGACCACTATATTAACATAGTCCAAACGGTTGGGAAATAATGTCTAAAATTAAGGAGGCAATATGAAAGGAAGGGTATATTTACTCGAAGATGACAGCAGTATATGTAGTCTTGTGAAGGTTGCGTTGGAAATGAGTGGGTTTGAGTTTAAGTCTTTTTGTAATATTGCTTCTTTTTATTCCGCCATAACCTACGAGCGACCTGACGTAGCGCTTTTGGATATAATGCTCCCCGATGGTAGCGGTCTTGATGTTTTGCAGTGCATTAAGCAAAAATATCCGTTTGTAGTATGCATTATGTTATCTGCTCTTGGAAAGGAAGAGGACAAGGTCAACGGACTTAATCTTGGCGCGGACGATTATATATCCAAGCCGTTTTCGATATTAGAGCTTACTGCTAGAATTAACGCGCGTTTGCGTGGCAAGATGTCGCCCATAATATCTGCTAACGGAGTAACGTTGAACATAGAAACTATGTCCGGAGAATACAACGGGCAAAAGCTTCCGCTTAATAAGAAGGAATTTGAATTGCTTAAAATTTTTGTTGAAAATGCTGGCAAGGTGCTTTCTCGCGATAGACTGCTTACTCAAATTTGGGGATACGAAGGTGGCGAAACAAGAACGCTTGACAATCATGTTGCAAGGCTTAGAAAGCTAGGTATAAGCATAGATACCATTTTTGGTGTAGGTTATAGGTTTGGTTAATCTATAGTTTTATAGGTAATAATTATGAGATTGAGAATTTTGCTTTTATCATTAGGAATAACGCTTGGATGCGTCCTTCTTTGCTCGTTGGTATCTACACGGGTTTATTATCAGCGTACCGTAATGGAAAGCGAAAGGTATCTAAGCGTATATATGAACGAATTTGATTCGTCGTATTCTCGTGACGAAGACGGAGCTTTTGATTTTTCTGAAAAGCTCGACGGAGTGAGGGTGACCTTTTTGGATCAAAACGGCTACGTGCTTGCTGATAGCGCGGTAGAGGGCGAAATCCAGGAAAATCATTCTGATAGGCAGGAAATACTTGATGCTGTTAGTAATGGTGAAGGATATGCTGTTAGAAGCAGTAAAACTTTAGGCCAAGATATGGTGTATTACTGCCGAAAGATAGATGACGGTTTTTACGTTCGCGTTGCGGTAAATATTGATACTGAGTGGAGTATGTTTGTCGAGACGTTGCCTACCATTTCGTTGTATTTAGGTGTGTTCGTTTTGCTTTGTGTGGCTCTTACCTTTGTGGCAACGTATCTTATTCTTGAGCCCGTAAAAAAGCTTGCGCGCGAATCTACGGCTAACTCTCAAGTCGAAACTAACTACAAAGAATTGATTCCTATTGCGAATATATTAAATGAGCGTAATAAAAGCTTATCTAAGCAAATGGACGAAATTAAGCACGATAAGGAACTTGTCGAAAGGGAACGAGCTTCAAAGGACGAATTTATTTCTAACGTAACGCACGAAATGAATACCCCGCTTACGTCAATCAAGGGTTACGCTGAATTGCTTGGTATGGATATGCTTACCGAAGAACAAAAGCAAGAAGCATATAAGACGATAGGACAGCAAAGTGAGAGATTAAGCGGCTTAATTGCTTGTATAATTAATTATAGCGAAATTGATAGCGACGATTTGCCGCCGTACGAAGTAGATTTAAGCGCACTCGCCAAAGAAACGGTTATTGCACTTGACGCAGACGCAAAGCTTAAGAACGTAAAGCTTATTGATAAAATACAAAATAACGTAAAAATTTTAAGCCGTCACGAAAGAGTTGCTGAAATTTTGGGCAATCTTATTCGTAACGCAATAAAGTACAACAAGGATGGCGGCAGCGTTATTGTTTCGGTCGCTCACAATCAGTTAATCGTAGAAGATACCGGAATAGGCATAGCCGAAGAAAATTGAGCAAAGTTTTTAGTAGATTCTTTACCGTAGATCGCTCGCACGGTGGTAAAAACGGTGGTTTTGGTCTTGGGCTAGCGGTCGTTAAGAAAATTTGTATTAATTCAGGCTGGAAGATAGATGTAGAAAGCAAGCTTGGTGAAGGTAGTAAATTCATAATATCATTTTGATAATTCGATTTTTACAGTTGTTTGGTAGACTTTGTTTTTGTGTTGTGCTACAATATGTAGTGGAGGAAAAATGAAAAAGTTACTTTCTCTGTTTATCACGTTTTTCAAAATCGGGCTGTTCACGTTTGGTGGTGGATACGCTATGATTTCACTTATCGAAAGTGAAACGGTTTCTAAGAAGGGTTGGCTCAATGCTGACGAATTATTAGAAATCGTAGCTGTAGCCGAATCTACGCCCGGTCCGATTGCTATAAACTGCGCAACGTACGTAGGATATAAGCGAGCAGGAGTGCTGGGCTCGTTTTTTGCTACGCTAGGCGTAGTGTTACCGTCCTTTTTGATAATTTTTGCCATATCGTTCTTTATCGACGAATTTTTGAAAATTGAGCTTGTTGCAAGCGCGTTCAAGGGAATTCAAGCAGCCGTTGTTGTATTGATTTTGCGAGCAGGATTAAAAATGCTCAAAAAGGCAAAAAAGAATTTTGTTTCTATCGTGCTACTCGTTTTTGCTCTTGGCGTAACTATCACTTTTAACCTAATAGGAATTAAGATTTCGAGTATTTATCTTATACTGGTAGGTGGAGTAGTGGGGTTCTTCTATTATACTTATTCTAAAGATCAAAAAGAAAAGCAAGACACTTTGCCAAAGCAAAATGATAATTGTGATAAAGTAGAGGCTGTTATAGACAATGATGAACTTAATGCGCAAAGTAAGGAGGAGTCGTTATGATTTTTCTCGAGCTTTTTTGGACGTTTTTTAAGATAGGGTTATTTACTTTTGGAGGCGGATATGCAATGATTCCGCTTATTCAACAAGAGGTGCTTTCTAAATCTTGGATAGAAGAAGGTATGCTGTATAACTTTATTGGCATAAGCGAAGCAACTCCCGGGCCTATTGCCATTAATATGGCTACTTTTGTTGGTAGCACGGTGGGCAAGATGGGTGGTAGTGCTTTGCTTGGTTCTATTGTTGCCACGCTTGGCGTAGTTTTGCCTTCGTTTGTTATAATTATCATAATTGCGGCGCTTTTGAAGAATTTTAGCAAAAGCAAAGCAGTCAAAAACGTTTTGGGTGGAATTAAGCCAGTCGTGATAGGTTTGATTCTTGGGGCGGGCGCGCTCTTGGTGTATTCTAACTTATTTCAAGAAAAGTTCGACTACGTTTCGTTGATTATGATGATTGCGATTGCGGCATGCGCTTTTGTGTACAAAAAAATTACAAAAAAAGATCTTTCGCCTATAATTATGATACTGATTTCGTCGGGTTTTGGAATGATTGTATATTCGGTTTTTTAAGCTAAATAGTGTATTAATCGCTATAATTATAGACGCGATGTTTAGTAAAATATACGTTTGAAAATAACGTAATAAAACAACATAGTATCAAAAAAGAAGAGTATAAGCAGCTGAGCCTTATATTCTTCTTTTTTGTTAAAAAATTTATTTCAAAAGCTCTTAATGCGCTTGTTGAAGAATATTATTAAGCTTACAAATTTTCTATAATTTTGAGAGTATGTCACAAACGCAAAATATTCCTTACACATCTTGTAAATAATATTATAAAAAAACGATTTTTCTCACTCATATAATTATCACAATACTATCACAATAGTATGGTTTTATGAGATATTAGAACTGTAGAAAAATCTCGAATTGTGAAAATTGTGTCATATGTGAGAATAAAACACAAATTAAAAAATTTTAACTCATTTTTTTTCGTTTATTGCTTGAATTTTATGGCAAAAATAGGTAAAATGAAAAGTAAAGTAAAAATATAGTGAACATATGTAAAAAATTGAAATTTGAAAAAAATTGCGAAAAAATGACTTGACAAAGTATATACATTTAAGGTAAAATTATAATAACTATTTTTATAAGCGTTTTTGTGCGTTGTTTACGGTTGCACGCAATCGAGACAGTTGCGTGCATATATAAATAGTGAGAAAATATTTATGCTACATACAATTGTAGCGAAAGGAGAAAATTGTAATGGATACCAAGAAGCTTTTAGAAAAGTGCCGTTCTCGTTTGGTTCTTGAAGGTTTGCTTAAAGCTTTGCTTGTCGGAGTTATCGTTGGCTTTGCCGTGGACTTCGTCTTTGCATTGATCACTGCATTCTTTACGGAATATTTCGACTATTGGTATTTGGTTGCTCTTGGAGTAGGTTTGGGTACCGGTTTGATTGCCGGAATCGTAATTTACTTCTTGGCTTTCCGTCCCGACACTAAGAAAATTGCAAGAAGAATTGACGCGTTAGGTCTTGAGGAACGTTTGATTACTATGACCGAACTTGAAAATGACGATTCTTATATTGCAAGACGTCAAAGAGAAGATGCGAAAGAAAAGCTTAGCAAATTTGATGTTAAGTCGATTAAGTTTGTTCTTGCGAAATCTTTGATTGTTGCCGCAATAATCGTAGGTGTATTCGGATTGTCTATGACTACCGTTAATGCATTAGTGCAGTACGAGTTTATTCCGGAAGGAGGCAGCAACATATTTAACCCGTTAGAGCCTGATGATGCTCCGATAATGGTGCTTTATGAGGTAACTGATGATACTGCCGGCTGGATTGAAGGCGAGGTTGAACAGTTAGTTGAGGTAGGCGGTCGCACTTCTGTAGTAACTGCCGTTGCTGCTGAGGGTTACATGTTTATGTACTGGGAAGAAGACCAAAAGGCTACTGCTGAAAGATTTGAGACCAACATTATCGATGACGACGAAGACGGTATAATCATCTTTACGGCTTACTTTGAAGAAATTCCCGATAATAATGAAGAAGGCGACTTGCCCACCGATGAACCGAGTGACGTTCCGCAGGAAGAGCAAAACGATACCTTCGACCCCGATAACGATCCTAACAAGGAGGGACAGGGCGATAGATACGCATCTTCTAACCAAGTAATGGACGGTAAGACCCCGTATCAATCGGTATTCGACGAATATTATGAGAAAGCGCTTGAGGATATCCAAAACGGCAATTATACCGAAGAGGAAGCAGCTATAATTAAAGCTTACTTTGACATTCTCAAGGGCGGCGTTGGCGCTGATAAAGAAGGCGAATAATCATTAAGATTAAACATCAACACATAAGCTACTAAGCAAAAGCTTAGAAAAATAAAAAAAACAAAAAATAAAAAATAATTAAAGAGAGGCTAAATAATTATTATGGAAGAGCAAAACATTCAGAAGTTCAGTGAACAATGTAAAAACATTTTTGAACAAGTTAGACGTGACGTTATCGGTCAAAACGAAGTTGTAGAAGGCACCATCATTGCAATGATTGCAGGTGGTAACGTTCTTCTTGAAGGTGTTCCGGGCGTAGGTAAAACCCGTCTTGTAAGATCGCTTGGTCGTGTATTCAACCTTCCGTTCTCGAGAATTCAGTTTACTCCCGACCTTATGCCTGCCGACGTAACTGGTACTAACATCATTGTTCGTGACGACGAAGGTAACTCCAAGTTCCAATTCCAACCGGGTCCCATTTTCAGCAACATCATCCTTGCGGACGAAATTAACCGTGCTACTCCCAAGACTCAGTCGGCATTGCTTGAAGCGATGCAGGAGCATAGCGTAACCGTTATGGGTGTATCTCGTAAGCTCGAAGAACCGTTCTTCGTACTTGCTACTCAGAACCCGATCGAGCAAGACGGTACTTATCCGCTTCCCGAAGCTCAGATGGACCGCTTTATGTTCAAGCTTATCGTTCCGATGCCCAGCCTTGAAGAGCTTGTTGATATCGTAAACATGACTCAGAAGACCATGGCGGAAGTTGCAGAAGCAGCTTGTAACGGTGAAGACCTTCTTATGATGCGTAAGACCGCTAACCAAATCCCTGTAGCTCAAGAGGTTATGGAATATGCAATGAAGCTTTGCTCGGCAACCCATCCGGATAGCGAGCATGCTACTGCAGCTACTAAGAAGTATATCCGTCTTGGTTCCAGCCCCCGTGCAGGTCAAGCGCTTATCTCGGCAGCTAAGGTTAGAGCTCTTATGAACGGTCGCTTTAACGTTTCGTACAGCGATATTAACACTCTTGCTTATCCCGTACTTCGTCACCGTATCAAGATGAACTTCGAAGCTATTGCTGAGCGTGTTTCTGCTGACGAAGTTATCAGAATGATTCTTGACGACCTTGGACATAATGGTAATAAAGACGGCGCTAAGTCGATGATCGAAGAAAACAAGAAGAAATAAAAAATTAAGTTAGTAGCGATTAGGCTATATATTATAGGAGAAGAACATTAATGAAAGTCTCTTACTTAAACGATGAATTCTTCAGTCGCTTAGAGACGTTGGCATTGAATTTGCGAACTAACTTGGCGGGATTCTTCGGAGGAAAACATCTTGTTCGTACGTACGGACAAACTGTTGAATTTGCAGATTACCGCGAATACCAGCTCGGAGACGATATCAGACGTATTGACTGGAACCTTTTCAGTCGTTTTGAAAAGTACTTCCTTAAGTTGTTCACGGACGAAAGACAGATGCACGTCCAAATCTTTTTGGATTGCTCTGCGTCTATGGAAAGAGGTAATCCCAACAAGGCTGCTTACGCTGTAGCGGTTGCGGCGGCTCTTGGATACCTTGCCGTGCATAACATGGATAAAGTATCTTTCAATTTGATGAAAGGCAATAGGGCTGAAAATAATATGGGTACGATAGTCGGAAAGAATTCGTTCTTTAGAGCTATTAGTGAGCTTGATAAGATTGAATTCAATGGAGATACTGATATAGCTGAAGCCATCACTAGCAGTACTAACACAGGTACTAACGATGGTCTTACGGTTATTATTTCGGACTTCTTTACCGAATCTCAATGGAAAAAGGCGGTTGATTACTTGACCTACAAGCGTAGACAGGTTTTGCTTGTACAAATACTTTCTCCAGACGAAATCGATCCCTCGTACGATGGAAGAGTTCATATGATAGACGCCGAAGCAGAAGATTTGGCTGACCCTAGAAATATGAAAATGCGTATAACTAAGAGTATGCAAGCTGCATATCAAGAAGCATTTAAGGATTTTGTTGAAGATATTAGATCTTTCTGTGTTACTCGTGAGGCTGATTTTATAACAGTCGATTGCGATAAGCCGTTAGAAAGAATGATATTTAGTGAGTTACTCAAGGTAGGTATAATGGAATGATAGCATTAGCAAATTTATTAGGATTGTTGGGTTTGTTGGGCATACTTGTCCTTATACTAATCTACATAATCAAACCTAACTTCCAACAAAAGTTCGTTTCTAGTACGTTTGTATGGAAATTGAGCTTGAAATATAGAAAAAAGCGTATTCCTATCAATAAATTAAGAAACTTGTTGCTCATTTTGTGTCAAGTGCTTATATTGACGTCCTGCGCTCTTATTTTGGCTAAGCCTGTTATTAGGGCAGAGCAGCCTGAGGAGTTTACCGAAAAGGTTATCATTATTGATGCTTCGGTTGGCATGAAGTCGACTTACAACGGCACTACTCGTTTCCAAAGAGCTGTAGGCAAGGCGCGTGATCTTGTTAACGAGGTTCTTGACACCGACGGTGGAAAAGTAACCATTATCGTTGCAGGCGCTGATGCGTATGTTCTCGATATGACGTTCTTGGATGAGTATGGCAGTGAGCAAACTCTTGACATTATGAGACTTGGGGGAGAATATAAAGACGTTATTGGCGATAAATTGTCTTTAATGTACGAAGAACAGCAGTTAGGTATAGATGAGTACTGTACTTTTGGTTCTGCGGACATAGAAGGGGCAATGATTTTGGCAGAAGACGTATTGGATATTAACCCCAACTGTGAAGTTTTATTATATTCGGGAACGCAATATACCAACAAGGGTATGGTTAATGTTGTTGACGTTAAAGAAGCAGGTGAGCGTAACGCGGCTATTTTGAGCGGTACTGCTACCATAAACGAGTATTATACTTATACCTTTACCGTTGACGTAGCTGTATACGGCCAAGACGTGCCTGACGTGCAAGTTAAATTTATTGCATATGGTGCAAACTCTACGCTTGACAATCCGAGCGGCTTTGACCTTGAGCCTTATATTGTTACCGTTAACTGCTTGGCTGACCAAGTACAAACGGTAGTGTTTAATACGTATACTGCTTTTAACGACACGGAAGATTCTGACGTTGATTATAAAATTAGCGATCAAACTGTGTATAATTACGATTACGTTTATGTAGAAATTGATGCGGGCAACGCGTCTACCTTTGTTGACGTGCTTCCTTACGATGATTCGTTCTATTTCTATGGAGGTAGTACGCAACCGATTTCAGTACAGTATGCGGCAACTTCGCCCGACCTTTTCACCAACACTTGGCTTGCAGTTTGGCAACAAACTTTGTCTACTAAGTGGAACGTAAACGTTACTGAAGTGCAACAAGGTCAGGAATATGAAACTGAAGGCTATGATATTTACGTATTTGAGCACGAAATTCCTAAGACGTTACCTGACGACGGTATAGTTATCATTATCAATCCGGATACGTTTTCTCCGTTAGTTGGTCTTAGTAGCGTAGGTACAGTAGAAGTAACTGATGCTGACTGGAATGCAAAGTATGATATTAAGACCTCTAATCATAAGCATCCGATTATGAAGCATATGTCTAGCGATCAGTTTGGTGTTACTTATGCAAGACCGTTCACAGTAGATGGCGCAGGTTGGGAGTCGCTTATGACCATTACATATAACGATCCTAATCTTGAAATGGACGTTACTTATCCTGTTATGGCGGTAATGAACGATCCTACAACTAAGATTGTTGTGATGGGCTACAATATTCACCAAGCGGACGCGTCTCTTAAGACCAACTTCCCGCTTATGATGGTAGATATATTCGAATATTTCTTCCCGGCAACTATGACCGATTTCTTGTATGAGATAGGCGAGACTGCTACGTTTAATTCGTTCTCGAACAGCGTAGACTGCAGCACCCCTGCTTATTCGGTTGAGCACTATTCTGAGTTCCCAGCATCTATCTATCTTGATCAGGTAGGAACGTTTACTTTGACTCAAAGTATGCTTTCTGGTCAGGTAGTATCTACTAAATTCTATGTAAAAACTCCGGCTAATGAAAGTAACATTCTTCGTACCGAAGATGAGCTTGAGCAGCCGTACGTTGTAAAGCAAACTGATAACTTTGATAAGGATTTGTTGATATGGTTCGCGGCAGCGCTTACTGCGTTATTGTTCGTTGAATGGTGGCTTCAATCCCGAGATCAGTTTTAATTAAAGGAGAAATGAATTATGACAAATTTTGCGATTAATTTTACTATACCATGGCTCCTTTTGTTGCTTGTTCCTGCGTTTGCTTTAACTCTCTTGCCTTATTTTAAGCTCAATAAGAGATATAGACGCACGAGAAACCGTATTATTTCTATCATATTGCACCTTGCGGTATCGATTATGGCGATTTCTCTTTTGGCAGGAATATCCTTCTCATATGATATTCCCAACGAGGAAAACGAGCTTATTCTTGTTGTGGATATGTCGTATAGTAGTGTGGAAGATTTAGAAAGTGATATCAATAGATTCACTGCTAAAGATGCTTTTGTACGTGACGTGCTTGAAGCAAGTGACGGTGATTTTAAGGTAGGCGTTGTAGCGTTTGGTTATAAGCCTGTCACCGTTGTAGCTCCTTCTTTTGATAGTGAGCAAGTGCTTGTTGATTATTTCACGTTCCGTGACAATGAAGATTATGCGTTGCCTGAAGAAAGACTTGTTGATGATTCTGCATCTGACATTTCGGCAGCGCTCGATCATGCAGCTACGCTTATCACCAGCAAGACTACCAGCAAGATAGTTCTTGTTTCTGACGGTGTTGAAACTGACGGCAATGCTTTGTCGACCGTTAAGCGTTTGGCTGCTGAAGGTGTTAAGGTTGATACCGTTTCGTTCTATAAAGGAATTAATTATGATTTTGAGATCGTAGGAGTAGAAATTCCGAAATCTAACTACATAGTAGGAGATATTGTAGAAATTACTCTTTCTGTTCAAAGTTCAATTACCGGCAAGGCGACGATTACCTTATATGACAGCGACGAAGCAGAAAACGATATTAACTATGAATACAAATCGTATGAAGTTGATTTGGTAGAAGGTCTTAACGAATTGAAAGTTACGTACACCTTCAGCCAAATGGGTATGCATAGACTTAATTTCACAATTATTGGTGACGTGGATAACGAATTGCAAGATACGTTGCATCAAAATAATAGCTACAATTCGTATATTTATCTTGAAGTATTTGACAAGATTCTTATATTAGAAGGCTATGAGGGTGAGGCAACTGTTCTTAAAAATGTTCTTGTTAACGAGCTTGGTAGCTACGACGAACAGGATATTACTGTAGTAAATATCAATCCTGATAACGGCGACTTTGCTAAAATTCCCAAGACGATGGATGAGCTTCGTATGTACGACCAAGTAATTTTGGCTAACGTTGCTAACGCAGATCTTATTAGAAGCAACCCTGTTGCTGATTCGCCTAATTATGATCCGTCTGCCGAAACAGAATTTATGCCTGTTGATTTCGACGATATGCTTAACGATTACGTTGAACTCTATGGCGGCGGCGTATTTATGATTGGTGGTAATAATGCTGATGGTTCTGCGCACTCGTTTAACCGCGCTGATATTGCTCTTGATAATGCAGCAGCGCTTAGAGAAATTTTGCCGATAGAAGTTGTTAACTACACTCCGCCGGTAGCTGTAATGGTTGTTGTTGACCGTTCGGGTTCGATGGGTGGCGTAATTTCTAATGGCAAGACCGCACTTGATTATGCAAAAGATGCGGCAAGAGCTTGCCTTGACTCGCTTACTTACCGTGACTACATGGGTGTCATGTCGCTCGAAAATTCGTATAGCATTGGTACTCCCATTGTTTCTGTAAATAACCGTTCGGCGCTCAATACTTCTATTGATGCTCTTGAGTTTGGTGGTGGTACTCAGTTCGCTCCCGCATTGGAGCGTGCAGGTCAAGCACTCTCAGCTCTTTCTAACAAGGTTGTTTCTAAGCGTCACGTAATACTTATTACCGACGGTGAACCCTTGGATAATGCTTATACCGAAGATGCAGAAAACGGCATGGGTTGGGCTTCTATCATGGCTTCTTATAATGCGAGCGAAGCTGATATTACTTTCTCAATTATGCACATTGGTAATAAGAACTCTTCGATGATGCAAGAGTACTTCGAAAGTGATGATATTGGCGGTGGTAGTTATATCCAAGTTACTACGCTTGAAGCAAGCAACATTGCTACCATTATGAGACAAGAGCTTCAAAATAACGCTATTCAAGAGTATGATCCTAACGAAGTCTTTACTCCTGCTGTAGAGGTTCTTAGCAGTAACGTTGTTCGTAACGTTGATATTAATGATATTCCTACTCTTACCGGATATTACGGTACTAAGTTGAAGGCTGCAGCAACCACTATTTTGAGTGCAGCTTATGTTCCGTTGTATGCTCAATGGCAGTTTGGTAACGGTAAAGTAGGCGCGTTCATGTCTTCGCTTAAAGGCGATACGTTGTCTAGTGCGTTCTTATCTAGTATCGAAGGTCAGACTATTGTTTCTAATATCATTACCGGATTGATGCCGGCTGAAAGCATTAGACCGAGAGATATTAACGTAACTCTTTCTGAAGAAAACTATACGACGAGAGTCAGCGTAGCTACCAATATGAAAGAGGGTGAGCATCTTAGAGTTATCGTTACTCCGCTTGATAGACAATACGATCCTGATCTTATTGAGCAGGTAGTTGAGTTTAGTGCTGCTGATGGCTATAGCCGTGCGTTAGTAGAAATTAAAGATCCCGGCGTTCATAGATTGTCGGTAGAAAAATATGCTTATAACGAAGACGACGAAGAGGTTATAGTTTCAAGTACGACCGTTTATAAATCGTTCTCTTACTCCAAGGAATACGACGTGTTCGTAGACGTTGAAGGCGCTGAAAGATTTTTGGATAAGTTGGCAACGAGCGGTAGAGGAGATGTTGTTGCTGCAAATGCTGGCGAAACAGTATTCGACAATTTTGATAAAGAAATTCATAAAGTATTCGACCCGCGCATGTTGTTTATGATTTTGTCTATTATATTCTTCTTGCTTGATATTGCAGTTCGTAAGTTCAAGTTCAAGTGGCCTCATGAAATCATACGCGATTATAAAGAACGTAAGAAGTTGGAAAAATAATCAAAAACGTAATTTGTTCAAAGAGAGAGTTGAGTCTTTCTCTTTGAACAGTTAGTTTTGATTTTCCGCAAAGATATATCAAGGAGTAATATAAATGAAAAAAAGATTACTACAATTACTTATAGTTATGTGTATAATGGCATGCGCAACTCTTGCGTTGGTTGGCTGTGGCGGACCTGCGCTTGATGCGCCTATAAGTCTTGCCACTGATGATGCCGTAACTATGCTTACGTGGGATTCTGTTGTAGGAGCTCGCGGATATAAGGTAGAAATTAAGGGCGATAACGGCTACGAAGATTTAGTAGATATTAAGAGAGTTTCGTTCGGTATTTCTAACTTAGAAACAAGAGTTACATATACATTTAGAGTAAAAGCGGTAGGCGATAAAGTTAATTTTTCTGATTCGGAGTGGAGCGAAGAGTATACCGTATTCAAGCCTTACGAAAACGGTATGATTTTCAAGTCAATAAATGGAAGCACCGAATACGAAGTAATTAATATTGGTTCGGCTACAAGAACAACTAACGAAGTTGAAATTCCCGCTACTTATCGTAACAAGCCTGTTACGAGCATTGGTGCAGCAGCATTCTTTAACAATTCGAGAGTTACTAAGATTGTTATTCCTGACTCTGTAACTTCGATTGGAGAACGTGCATTTAGAAACTGTGTAGCGCTTGAAGAGATGGTTATACCTAATTCGGTAATTTCGATTGGTTCTAGCGCGTTCCAAAACTGCACGTCGCTTAAGACCGTGAAAATTTCTAATAGTTTGGTTGAGCTTCCTAACAATGCGTTCTATGGTTGCTCCAAGCTTAGCACCGTTGAGTTTGGAACTTCGCTTAAAGTTATTGGCGAAAATGCGTTTTTTAACTGCAGAAAGCTTGGATCTATTGAGACCGTAAACGAACAAAACCATGATGACGTTACCGTTACTTATGTCGACATCACAATTCCTAATTCCGTTGAAGAAATTGGATTTGCAGCGTTTGCAAAATGCTCGGCTATAAAAAAGGTTAAGTTGGGTGAAAACGTTATTACTATTGGTGCTGAAGCTTTCAAGGAATGCTCTAATATCGAACAAGTAACTTCAAATGCTAAGCTTGAAACGATTGGCAATTCTGCTTTCGAATCATGCACTAAATTGACGAGCTTCACGCTTCCTAATTCTACTATTTCACTTGGTGATTATGCATTTTCAGGTTGTGTGTTGTTGGGAGATGTAACGCTTAGCGAAAATCTTGAAACGATTGGTAGAGATGCTTTTGGCGGTACTATATATTGGGCAAGCGCATCCGAAGGCGAATTGATTTATGTAGGAGACTGGCTTGTTGGAGCTAAATTCCCTGCTCTTGAGGATACCACTAATCCTATT
Organism: Clostridia bacterium; assembly: GCA_017501145.1. Lineage (GTDB taxonomy): Bacteria > Bacillota > Clostridia > Christensenellales > Pumilibacteraceae > CAG-552. Next base: position 19,381 of record JAFVXL010000021.1, read on the forward strand.
TGGCAAGAAGTTAGCGTATTGAATATTGAAGAAGGCACTATCGGTATCGCAGCATACGGACTTTACACCGGCGTTAGTATGAAAATGAACGGAGAAGAGCAAGTTATTTATGCTAGTCTTGTTCGCGAGGTAAATATTCCGAGTAGCGTACGTAGCATAGGTAAGTCTGCTTTCCAAGATAATCTTAATCTTGTTAAGGTTACCATTGGGGATCAAGCTCTTGGCGGCGACCTTGCTCTTATTGATGCACAAGCTTTCTATAACTGCGACGTTCTTGACACCTTCTTGATTTATAGCAATAAGCTCGAGAGAATTGGAGACCAAGCGTTCGCTTATTGCGAAAGATTGGGTTTGGATGCTGCAACTAATACAATTAGAGAAATTTATTTCCCTGATACGCTTAGAACTATTGGCTCGTACGCATTCAAGAACACTCACTTTGAAACCCAATATAGTGGCGCTGTTTATGTAGGCGGCTGGATAGTTGGCCAAAACAGCAGCGATATTACATCTATTACCATTGATGCTGTAAGAAATGGAATCCCCGTAGTTGGTATTTCTAATTATGGCTTGTATAACAAAGAAAACACGACTTTAGCTCAAGTTGCTCTTCCCAGCTCGCTTAAGTATATCGGTAAATCCGCGTTCTATAAGTGCAGAGCTTTGACTAGCATCACTATTCCGGCAGGAGTAGAAGAAATAAAAGAATATACCTTCTGCTACTGCGATGAGCTTAGAACTATCAATCTTGGTAACGTAAGTAAGATTGGAGAATATGCTTTCTATAAGTGTGGTGTTGGCGGCGTGGAGATTGATGATGGTACGTCAGCTCCGAGTGAGCCTGTTGCAACAATTACTGGCTTAGAAAATGTTGTTTCTGTCGGTAATTACGCGTTCTATAAGAACGAATATGTTAAGAGCATTACGCTTGGCGAAAACTTGACTAGCGTAGGTAGATCGGCGTTTAACGGAATGGGTATTACCTCTCTTAATATTCCTGCATCGCTTACTACTATACCTGAATATGCGTTTGCAAATAATGTTAGTCTTGCTTCGCTCACTATTAGCGAAGGTGTAACGGATATTGGAAGATATGCGTTCAGCAATACCGCTATTACGTCTCTTACGCTTCCGTCTACTGTAGAAACTATAGGTGATTATGCGTTTAGAAAGTGCCATAACCTAGCAGAGCTTAACCTTAACGAAGGACTTGAATCTATTGGTAAGTCAGCGTTCGTAGAGTGCTATGGCCTTACCTCTCTCAGTATTCCTGAGTCTGTTGTTGCTCTCGGCAACATGGCGTTCCGTAGCTGTACTGGTCTTACTTCCGTAATTCTTAATGATACGGTAGAAACGATGGGTATGCACGTATTCTATGGTAGCAAGGTAACTTTCTATACCGCTATGACTGAGATTCCCGCAAGTTGGTCTGTTCGTTGGAATTCTTCCAACCGTCCCATCTTCTTTGGTTGCACGTTCTCGAATGACGGAGAGTATGTTGTATCGTTCACTAAGAGTGCAGAAACTCTTCATATGTTTACGATTAACAAGCCTACCGTTGACGAAGAGGGCAACGAAGTAGAAGCAAAGGATCCGATTCGTGCTCCTTATCGCGAGGGCTACGAATTCCTTGGCTGGGCAACAATCGAAGACGGTGACGTACAGTTTGATGCATCTGAAGTTTATCTTGCAGATGAAAACACCGTTTTGTATGCTATATGGGATGAGATCGTTCCTGAGGTTGAATAATATCGTATAAACAAGGTTTGATTTACAATTTCTTTGTTAAATGAACTTGTAAAAATATTTCAAAAGTAAATGTATTAAAAGGAAGGCGAAACATGAAAAATATTTTTAAGTTTTTAATCGCTTTGTCTATTCTCGTTGTCGGTGCATTTGCCTTAACGGCGTGCCCGCCTCCGGGACCGAACGTATCTTCTATAGAAATTGCTGATACTCCGTATCAGACTACGTTCGTTCAAGGCGAAGACATTAACCTTTTCGGTGGTACATTGAGCGTTGTGGAAGATGGTACTACTAAGTTGGTTGATCTTGAAGATCCCAACGTTACCATTTCTGGTTATAATAGTAATACAGTTGGTCAACAGATTATTACTGTAACTTACAAAGAAAAAACCACTACGTTCTATGTTAAAGTTGTAAAAAGGCTTGCTGTTTCCATCGAACAACGAAATAGCATATATTTCGTAGGTGAGGAATTTAACCGCGCCTATGGTTCTGTTGTGCTTACTGCTAACGACGGTATTAGCTCGAATCCTGTTGATTTGAGCAGTCCGCTTGTATCGCTTAGTGGGCTTGACACCTTTGCGGATGTGGCCGGCAATAACGTTATTACCATTTCGTACGGTGGTTATACCGATACCTTCGAAGTTAAAGTGTATGAAGCTGCTGATATCGACTTTACTGCTCCGAACAAAAGAGAGTATATGAGTCATGATATTACAATGGATCTTTTGGGTGGTGTAATTACTTATAAAGATTCTGTCGCAGTTCAAGATAGCGGTAGGGGTGTAACTAAAAATGTTCAGCTTACAAGCGATATGATCGTTAGCGGAACGTTTAATCCCAGCGCGGCAACTTATGAAGACAACTACGTTGGCAACGGTGGATCTAATCTTGCCCAAACAGTTAAGTTTAGATACGGCGGACACGAATATTCTTGCAATATTTCTGTCGAATATAGCGATGTTTCGCTCATTAAGCATTATGCAAGCATTCTTCCGACAGATATTAATTGGGCGGATGAAAATCTTACCATAGATGCTGATGCTCTTGCAATTGCAACTGAAGCTTCTCAACTTTATTTTGCACTTGAAAGCGATAGCTTGCGCGATCTTATTTCGATGGATGAATTAGAAGTTATTATGCCGATAGCTGCGCATAATTTGTACGATCTTTGGGTTAACGAATTCCTTGAGTACAATGATTATATTTCGCTTTCGATGAACGTTCAAGATTATTCTATGAATGTTGAGTTTATTGCTAATACTTATAACGAAGCAATAGCTACTTCGACAGCATTGAATAGCAACGAATTTAAGGCATTGGCAAGCTATAATAATGATTTGTGGAATATTCTCGGTGTGGAAGAGCTTGCGCAAATTTATATGTACACTGCTGACTATCAAGGACAGCAATATGACGTTACTATCGCGGATCACTGCGTATATGCAATTGGCCAAGAAGCTATTGATTTCACAGTGTCTGATCTTGATTTTGCTATCGAGCTTTATGACATGCTTGATGACGTTACATATGCGGACGTAGAGAACGGTGTTTCTACTGGAGTTAAAGCAGCTATTGAAGCTTGTTATACAAAGTTTATTTCGTATGAAGGTATGTATAACGCTAATTCTATTGCAGCTGACGCAATTGCTTTGTGGAGTAATGATGAATTCTATAAGGTTATGCTCAAGTACTATTATGACCTTGCTGTAAGCGATAGAGATTGCCCGATAAGCAAGGCTGTATGGAGCGATTCGTATGGATTCTGGGACGGTGCTAGTTATAAAAATATAAACGACGGTATGATGGCTCTTTTGTATATTTCTAATGCTTATATGCCGTTTGAGCTTTATTCTTACTATTATTATTCATCGTCTGCTTTCAGCCAATTGGAAGTTGATATCGAATATTTCAGTGCGTATGGTGTGACGCTTGATGCAACGAACTTCATCTACTATAATGACTACACCAAGGAAATCTATGATGCTCTTTTAAGTGGCGACTTTCCGCTTTATCAAGATCTTCTTGAGTCTAAGGCTTTGACGTTCGTATATTCGTTCTTTGCTAATGAAGCAGGTAACTATGTTCCTATTGCTGCTGGCGACATAATGTCTACTCTTGCGAACTATGAGGACGGTTATTATACTACCGGTATTCACAACATAGAGTATTTTGACGAAATCATAAATAAGTACTTTACTATTATAGGCTCGTATAATGCTGATTTGTATTTCAATGAAGCAGGTGACGGTTTTTCTGATTTGTTCTATGAAGAAATCCCCTCGTTCTTTGAGGATTACTTCCTTAATGCTCCGTATTATATCCAAAGCGAGTTCTTGACTACCTTCTATCCGCTTGCTCCTCTTGCTGAGATCTCTATATTCGAGTTGGACGCTGATTTATATTATTTTCCGTTCTCGTCGTTGCTTTCTGCTTATTATAAGGATACGCTTGACGAAGATACCTTCAATGCGTTTAATAAGCTTATGAGAGCATTTGAGTTCTATTTGTTGCAAAACGCTTATCCGTCTCAATATTTTGGCGAAGGATATGGAATTGAGCAGTTCTTCGGCTATCTCTTTGACGGCATCAAGATATATGACGAAAATGGTTTCCTTGTACAAACTTTGTCGAGCGCAGAAGAAGATTATGAAGATCTTACCCCTGCTCAAAAAGCAGAAATCAGCTTCTTGTATGAGTATCTTTGCGATATCGCTGATAGATACAATGGTAACACCTTGCAAATCAAGGATTTCGTAGACCTTTCTGCAAATCCTGAGTGGGAAAACAGACTCGAAGAGTTTGCTTGTCAGTTGGGCGACTACTACAATGCGTATTATTTCTCGTATCAAACCTATGGCTACGGCGTTATGACTGCAGTAGGTATGGAGATTGATAGAGCATACAAGGCTCTTATGGATGACGTTCTTGCTATTGAGAACGAAGAGCTTAAGGAATTAGTTCTTTTGGCGCTTGATCATAAGCAATTTAACTTGTATGGCGCTCATAGAAGTTGGGATGCGTATTATGCAACAATCAACTATATTTACTATTCGATTAGAGATTTCTATGCAGAAGGCGTAGCGCTTGCACCTGTTCTTACTAATTATTCGGTAAATCTTATCGTAACTGAGCAATTAGAAAATCGTTTGATTGAGACTGCTGACGTTATGATGGCTGTTGTTCATTTGCAATTGGGACTTTTCCAAAACTCTGAGTGCTTTGATATTCTTGCTGACAATGCAGCATTCTTTAAGGATTTCGTTGACTTAGATGGTACTTGGACTACAGAAGAAAAGGTTGTATTTGCTGACTTGCATTCTAGCTATGACGTAGCAGCTGCAGCATTTATGTTGTACTATTACAATGAATTCGGTCTTTCTGCGAGCTTTACTGAGGCTTTCATGAACTTGTTGTATGCATACAACTACTACGATTACTATCTTAACGAAGGTTCTATTGATTCGGCTACTCTTTCTGAGTATTTGAACTACTATAACACCGCTCTTTCTTCGTTTAATAGCGCATACAGATCTTTGAGCGCTGATGCTAAGGCTGCATTTGAAGCTGAAGTAGGCGCAGATAATGTTAGAGCATATACGACTACTCCGAGAAGAGACTAATATATACGATAGTATAAACAAAAAAGCTCCCTAATGATAGGGGGCTTTTTTTGTAGGTTAATACTTATTCCTAATATTTTTAACGAAAAAATAAAGGTTTTGTAATATTAGCTCGATTTTTGCTTAAGCGTACTTTTATTAGTTAAAATATGCTAAAATTAGCGCACACAAGGAGGTAAAACTTTA
>JAFVXL010000022.1 GCA_017501145.1 Clostridia bacterium
CCTTGCTAACGCCTTCCTTGATGGTGCTGGGAGCGCCTTCAACGAGTGCCTTAGCATCGCCAAGACCAAGACCGGTGATTTCACGAACAACCTTGATAACTGCAATCTTGTTTGCGCCGAATTCCTTAAGAATTACGTTGAACTCGGTTTGCTCTTCTTCAGCAGGAGCAGCAGCAGCGCCTGCAGCAGGAGCAGCAACTGCCATAGCAGCAGCGGATACGCCAAACTCATTTTCGATCATCTTAACGAGATCGTTAAGCTCAAGAACCGAAAGACCCTTGATTTCTTCTAACATTTTATTCAAATCAGCCATTTTAATTTATCTCCTTTGATATTTTTTAATTAGATTAAGCTTGTTTTTTTGCTACCTCGCTAAGCGCAACAGCAAGACTGCGCATCGGCGAAGTAAGTAATCCCAACAACTGTCCAACCAAAACGGTCTTGGACGGAATTGAAGCGATTTTGTTGATACCAGCAGCGTCCATTGCTTGATTTTCAACAACGCCACCCTTTATTGCAAGTTTGTTAAGTTTCTTCATGTTTTCGCTAATGATTCTTGCCGGAGCGGTTGCATCATCATACGAGAATGCTACTGCGGTAGGACCTTCGAAAACCTTATCGAAACCTTCGTAACCCGAATTTTTGAATGCTCTTAAGATCAATCTGTTCTTGATTACCTTGTATTCAACGCCTGCTTCACGAAGAGCGCTACGAAGCTTGGTGTCTTCTTCTACGCTGATTCCACGATAATCTACAACTACGATACCAGCCGCCTTCTTAACCTTTTCTTCGAGCACAGCAACTTGCTCTTTCTTAAGTCTAAGGGTTTCGGTTTCCTTTTGGAGCTCATTAATTTGTGTAGACAAAACTTATTCCTCCTTTACAAAATTTATATTATCTAAGAAAAAATCCGACTTCGCAATAAGAGAGCGAGGTCGGACTAAAAAACAATCTTTTTTTGCCAACAACCTCGGTAAGCTCTGTTGCGAATTATAACCAAACGGTTACTTACTTTCTACGGTTTTTAACTTAAAATTAGATACGATAATTTACTTTTACGCCAGGGCCCATAGTTGCCGCTGCGGTTACGCTGCGGATATAAGTTCCCTTTGCTGCTGCCGGCTTAGCCTTAACGATAGCTTCCATAAGAGCGTTGAAGTTCTCCAAAAGCTTCTCTTCGCCGAAGGACTTCTTACCGATGGGGCAGTGAATAATAGCAGTCTTATCAACTCTATATTCTACCTTACCAGCCTTAGTTTCTTTAACTGCCTTAGCGATATCCATAGTAACGGTACCCGACTTAGGCGAGGGCATAAGACCCTTAGGTCCAAGAATTCTTGCCACTCTACCCATTTGACCCATCATATCAGGGCTGGTGATGCACACGTCGAAGTCAAGGAAGTTCTCGTTTTGGATCTTAGCGATAATTTCCTCAGCGCCAACAATATCAGCGCCTGCCTTCAATGCGATTTCTGCCTTGTCACCCTTAGCGATAACAAGCACCTTTACGGACTTACCGGTTCCATTGGGAAGTACAACGGTACCACGAACCTGTTGGTCAGCTTGACGAGGATCTACGCCAAGACGAACGTGAAGCTCAATAGTTTCGTCGAACTTAGCCTTAGCCGAAGCAACTACGTTCTTCATAGCGTCAGCAGGCTCATAAACCTGAGTCAAATCTATTTCCTTAACGGTGTTAAGATAATTCTTTCCGTGTCTCATAGTCCCCTCCTTAGTCCACAACCGTAACGCCCATGCTGCGAGCGGTACCAGCGATCATGCTGCAAGCGCTCTCAAGCGAAGCTGCGTTCAAGTCGGGCATCTTAAGCTTAGCGATCTCCTCAACCTGAGCCTTGGTGATCTTAGCTACCTTGTCCTTGTTGGGCTTAGCGGAGCCGGATTCGATCTTACAAGCCTTCTTGATAAGAACTGCCGCGGGCGGAGTCTTAAGAACGAAGGTAAACGAACGGTCTGCATAGATGGTGATAACTACGGGAATTATCAAGCCTTCTTGGCCTCTAGTCTTTTCGTTAAATTCCTTGGTAAAGCCCGGAATATTGATACCGTGAGGTCCGAGGCTAGAACCAACCGGGGGACCCGGGGTTGCTTTGCCGGCGGGAAGCTGAAGCTTTACCATAGCTGTGATTTTCTTTGCCATTAAAGTTTTTCTCCTTGCTTATAATTTTTATATATGCAATCGAGGTACTAGCGAGCGAAACGCTCTCCCTGACCGTATATTACGAATTTTCAATAAGCTCGATTTGATTGAGCTCAAGCTCAACAGGGGTAGCCCTGCCGAACATACTTACGATAACCTTGCACTTGCTCGCAGCAGCGTTGATAGACTCAATCTCGCCCACAAAGCCCTCGAGCGCACCATCGATAACGTTAACCTTATCTCCTACCTTAAACTCGGTAGTTACGGTAAGCTTTTCGAGATGCATACGCTTTATTTCGTCTTCGGTAAGCGGAATCGGACGACCCATCGGACCTACGAAACCGGTTACGCCACGAGTGTTAACAATCATATGCCACATCGAGTTATCATAAACCATCTTAATCAGCACGTAGCATGGAAACATTCTACGCTGAACTATTTTACGTTTGCCGTTCTTTTCTTCGACAACGTCTTCCATCGGTATGGTTATCTCCAAAAGCCTATCCCTTTTGCCGTTCTTGGTAAAAACCATCTCAAGGTTTTCCTTTACCATGTTTTCGTAACCGGAATAGGTATGAAGAACATACCACTTAGCATCTTCCAAATTTACGCTCATTTGCCGATCGCTCCAACTATCTTAGATATCGGATCAATATCTTTCAAAAGTAAGCCGTCGTGTGCAACGCCAAGCAACATATCGAACGCAAATAATACAACCAAAAATGCTGCTACCACGCCAAGCACAACTAAAGTAGTCTTAAATACAGTAGCAAACGTCGGCCAGCTAACTTTCTTCATCTCAGAAAAAGCCTCCTTAAAAAAGGTTGCTATCTTGCCACGTTTTTTGGTCTTTTTAGTCTCGGGCTTGTTGTTGTTCTTTTCCACAGCCGCTCTCCTTATTTGGTTTCCTTATGAACGGTATGCTTACGGCAAAATCTGCAGTACTTCTTAAGCTCGATTCTATCAGGATCGTTCTTCTTATTCTTCATGTCGTCGTAATTTCTCTGCTTGCATTCGGTGCATGCCAAGGTAATTCTCGTTCTCATTTTGTTACTCCTAATTCGTCACTAAAAACACCACCCATAGGTGGCGCTTGTATTATCTTATCACAAGCCGTCAAAACAAGTCAAGCATTTTTATGCCTTTTTAGAATTTTTTAGCAAAATTTTCGTTGATTTTTTTAGTATTTTTTACTTGACTATTTGTTGCATTTTTACTGCAAGCTGACAAAACGAACCTTATCATATATATATGGTTCAACATTATAAAAACCGCCCAAAAAGACGGTTTAGTTGTAAAAATTAAATCTTATGGTCGATATACGAGAACTTGCCAAGATATCTCACTCTGAACGCCCCGAAGTTCTTTATTTTGTCCACCTGCATAGAGTCATATATGGCCGGTGTTACGACGGTTACCTGCTCTCCGTCACGAACAAACACGTACTTGACCTTAAAATACCTTTTCGAGCCGCTCTTCGAGCGAACCGCCTCGACGAAAGAGCCGATACTTTCTTCGCCTTTTTTCAGCACTACAAAAACGATTACGTTGCGAACGACAAAATACATTGCTATTAAGAACATTATGCCGCCTATAACCCACAAAAATATACTCTGCGTAGAAGGCCACGGCACAAACGCATCAACGTACTTTTTGTCGAAGGTAAACAAATTACCCTCTTCATCGTAAATGTAGCACACCTCTACCAAATAGTTCATTTCTTCCGCTTGCGCCTTAGTGTAAGTAGCAACCGTTGCTCCGTCCACCTCGTTTTCGTGCTCAATGCCGGGAATAATATACCCCCAAGAGTGCGCGCCCATATCAGTATAAGTCATAGTGCTAAGCTTAACCATTTCCGCTTGCACCACCGTGCCTTCTGTTTTGAGCCTTTCCATCCTGCTATTAGTTTCTTGATAGCTTGCATGAATATAATAGCCCATAACAGCTACAGCTACAGTCAAAAGCGCAAAAAAAATAAATCTGCTGTTCCACTTTCCAATCATTTTTTCGTAAACCTCTTCAATACGTACGCCACTCCCTTGTCAAGCGCAAACCCGAACAACACAGTAGCTACCATCCAAACTACACCTAATAAATAAACACCCACTCTAAGCTCGCCAATCTTAACACTCTCTACGTCAAAGCCAACGAAACCTTTTAGCACGGTTGCAAATAACACGTACACGCAAATCGCGAATACCGAAAATATAACAGCTCTCAACACAACCTGCAAACCCGTTTTGTCAAGCTTTTTTGTGCAAAATACTATTATAGCAAGCGGCGAAAAATATAATGCGCTAAAAAGTATTTCGCCACCACCTATTCCGCCCAAAAAGAAACCTATAATATTACTCGCCACAACTACTATTGTAGCAACAGTCGCACCACTCTTTTGGGCACAAACGCAATAAAAAACACACGCAAATATAAGCGGAGTTATTAAATGAAATAATGACGATAAAATGATACAAACGCTACATAGCGCGCACATCACTCCACCAAACGCCAAATCACGTGTACCCATACACTCTCCTTAGCAGCGACAGCAAAGATTCATACATTCCATACAGCAAAGCGTGGTACAGCAGGTATTGAGACAGTTTCCCGTTGCGTAGCTGCCCTGCATCCCTTGTTCGCCCTTTAGATCCTGGGGCGGGACTTTGTCCGAGCCAAGAACTTGCTGCATTTTAGCAAGAGAATCCTTGTACCTCTCGTTGTCAGGGCTAAGCCTAACCGCCTCTTGTAAGTGCGTAAGGCAGTCGTTCATCCACTCGCGCTTATAGTAAACAAGAGCTTGGTAATAATGCCACTCGCCGTCGCGGTCCATGATAGCGTCAAGTCGCTCTTGCGCCTCGTCGTACTTCTTTTCTTTGACCATTTGCTCGACGTAGCCGTACCCTACTCCGTACTTTTGTTCATCATCCTTTTGCTTCTTTTTTTCGAGAATAATGCGCCAAGCAAATTCAAGCTCGGTAAGCATGCTTGCAGCTTGCGCGCCTTCGTCGCCCGGCAAAAATCTCTTTTCGCCATACTCATCCTTAAGCTGCTCGTACCTTGCTTTAAGCGCATCAAAATCCGAATCTTCGGGCATATTCAATATCTGGTATGGATTCATTTATTCTCCTTTTTTGTCGGCACTACTGGCCGTCGCTTTAATAATCGGCTTTTTGAGTTTGCTTTTGCTGGCAAGCAGCTCGCATACCTTTTCTCTTAAGCCGTAATACACTATTTTACGCAACAAATCGTAGCTTTGTGTAAACGTAAGCAAGTTAAAGCATTCTATCACTCTATTTACCGTAGAATTTAGTGCAAATTCTATAAATTGTCTATTGTCATTAAAAAATTGTTGTCTACTCTTAAAATTCTCCGATATGGTCAAAGCCAAAAACGGATTGTATCTTTTTGCCTTAAAATCTTCGTCAATATCGTCTAACGCATCCATCAAATAGACGTACTTACCGATATTGTACGCAAGTCTAACGCTGTTTTCGTCCGCCTTATCTCCAATCAATAACGTAACCAAATCTTGCATCATACGCGCGAACGCATCACTCATTCTATCCAAGCCGACTACGCTGGATTGTTCTAAGCTCCTGAGCTTAGCATAGCCGTTACAAATTATCTCATCTGCTTGCGCAAAAGCGTCCCTACTTGCTTGGTACGCCTTAAACAATGATTTTTTCGCAAGCTTATATTTAAGTCCATCTCCGTCAACGATACCGTCCTCAGCCTTATAATAGCTAAGCATAATATTGACGGCAACAAGGCGATCCATCAATTCATTTTGACTAATCACGGACTTCTTCTTTATGGGGCTTACAATACACGTTCTTTGCTCGACCTTGACTTCTTGATTTTTCAAATCGTGCACAAGCGCGCTCAAAAATGCCATATCATAATTTACAGTAAGCCTTGCCATTTGCCCCATCAGCTTACCCGTTCTTATACAAAGTCCGCAGTAGAAAGCGTTAAATACACCAAGCTCTGCGGGCGTTACGTTTTTGGGCGGAACTATATAGCCGAACATATTAAATGCCTATGAAACCTATCTTTCTCTTTACCTTAGAGAGTGTTTTGTATGCTATTGCGCTAGCCGCGTTAGCCCCGCTCTTCATAAGATCAGATAGGTATGCCTTGTCGGCGCGAATACGCTTGTATTCTTGTTGAACCTTGTCTAAGAACGAAGCAACCGTTTCGCCTACGGCAAGCTTAAATGAAGCATAGTTGCTTGAGCTAAATTCGCTTTCGACTTCGCTAATACTCTTATCTGCAAATGCTGAATATATCGTAATAAGGTTGCTTATGCCAGGCTTATCCTCTCTAACGACAATTTCGCTACCGCTGTCCGTTACTGCGCGCTTAAACTTACGCATAACGGTATCCTTATCGTCAAGCAAGAACACCGTTCCTTCTGCGTTTTCGTCAGTCTTGCCCATCTTAGCGGTAGGATCCAATAAGCTCGTAATCTTAGCGCCTACTTTGGGATAAATGCCCTCTGGAAGAACGAAGGTCGGCGAATAGCGGTTGTTAAATCTTTCGGCAATAGTGCGGGCAAGCTCAAGGTGTTGCTGCTGGTCCTTGCCAATAGGCACGTACTTTGCTTGGTACAAAAGTATATCCGCCGCCATAAGCACAGGATAGGCAAAGAGCCCCACGTTAATATTTTCGGGGGCCTTTGCGCTTTTGTCCTTAAATTGAGTCATACGGCGCGCCTCACCAAATTGAGTGTAGCAGTTGAGTATCCACGAAAGCTCGCTATGCATATGCACTTGCGATTGCAAAAAGAGTATGCATTTTTCGGGGTCAACGCCGAGCGCAACAAGCAAGGAAAACATATCCAAGGTGTTTTCTCTAAGCTCTGCGGCAGGGATACTTACGGTAATGCTGTGCAAATCAGCTACGGTATAAATACAATCGTAGCTTTTGGTCAAAGAGACCATGTTTTTTATTGCACCGAGATAGTTGCCTATCGTTAGTTTTCCGGTTGGTTTGAGCGCGCTGTATACAGTTTCCATAAGTTTTTGTAGCCTTTTTACTTAATTTTATTATTTGCAGCCCTTAACAAATTTTTCGAATCTAGCAAGTCCCTCTCTAATTTGCTTTTCGCCGGTTGCGTAGCTAAGTCTTACGTAATCGTCTGCACCGAAAGACTCGCACGGAATAACTGCGGTATAGAGCTTATCAAGCATGATAGTAGCAACGTCCATAGCCGACTTGATTTCCATATCCTCGTACTTCTTGCCAAAGAGCGACTTAACGTTTACCATAACGTAGAACGCGCCTTCGGGCTTAATGATGGGCAAGCCTACCTTTTCCATAAGCTCTACCATAAGGTTACGGCGAACCTCGAAGATAGAGTTCATATTAGCAAGGAACTCGTCACCCTTCTTGTCCGAAAGTGCAACAACAGATGCGTATTGAGCAATACTGTTGGGGTTAGAGGTCGAGTGGCTCTGAATACTGCTCATTGCCTTAGCAATTTCAAGGCTAGAAGCGGTATAGCCTATTCTCCAACCGGTCATAGCATATGCCTTAGACATACCGTTGATGATAATGGTACGCTCCTTGAGCTCTTCGGAGCAAGCTGCTAAGCTCATGGTTTCTACGCCATAAACGAGCTTTTCATAAATCTCGTCCGAAAGAATATATACGTGTTTATGATTTTCAAGCTCTTTGCCAAGCGCCATAATTTCCTCTTTGCTATAAACGACACCCGTCGGATTAGACGGGTTGTTGATAATAATAGCCTTGGTCTTAGGCGTAATCAAGCTACGAAGCTGCTCGGGAGTAAGCTTAAAGCCGTTTTCGGGCAAAAGCTGAGCAATTACCGGAGTTCCGTCGCTAAGCTTAACAAGCTCGGGATAAGTGAGCCAGAACGGAGCAGGAATAATAACCTCGTCGCCTTCTTCTACAAGAGCGCGAATAGCGTTAGAAAGCGAGTGCTTAGCACCGTTGCTTACAACTATTTGATTAACGTCGTAGGTTACGCCGTTTTCACGAGCCAACTTGTCACAAATTGCCTTGCGAAGCTCTACCGTTCCGCTTGCCGGCGTGTATCTGGTGATACCTTTGTCAAGAGCCTCTTTGGCTGCTGCAATGATATAGTCCGGAGTATCGAAGTCTGGCTCTCCTGCACCAAAGGAAATAACGTCAAGTCCGTCTGCTTTCATCTTCTTCGCCTTAGCTGTAATTGCCAAGGTAAGGGACGGCGAAACGCCCAAAGCTCTTTTGCTTAAACTCATAAATATGATCCTCCACAATAAATAGTAAACATATTATACAGTATACAATAAAAAATTGCAAACGTTTAAGCACGAAATATCACCATATATACAGTTATAATTTTTTTAGTTTTTCTAAAATAAATTGGTTGGGTTGGGCACGGCGTCGTTGCGTATCGCGTCTATAAGTCCAAGCGTAACCTCAATCATAACCTTGGCGTCGTCCGTATAATTAATGTTTATCATTACCTTAAGACTGCTTAGCTTTTCGTCAACAGTACGCAGCACGTTGTGATTTCCCAAGCAAAATAAAATTTCTTTATTCTTTTCCCATATATCAACGGTATCGTCTATTAGCTTAACCGTTTCTTCGTTATATACGTCCTCGTGCTTATCTATGCTTTGCTGAACCTTAGTAAGCCCATCGTAAATATCGCTATAAACGTCAAACGTATACAACGTTTCGAATACGCCCGCCCCTATTACCAACGCAAAAACAATGCTTATTATTATAAGCTTTTTCACCAGCTGCCCCCTTTGCCAAGGCCGACCTTCGCCACAAAATACTTGCCTTTTTTGGGTGAAACGTACATTGTTCCGTCTTGACGAACGTCTGCATAAAGCACTTCCTTTACGCTTTTAAGTCCGTTTTTGCGAAGCGCGACGTTTACGACCGCCTCGGTCACTCCCGTTCTTTTAAGGTTTTCGTCGTTCCACTTGCCGTCCACTATCAAAATTATGGGCAAAAGCGCAGGTGTGGGCTTTGTTGGGTCTGTCATACGCTCAACTACGCTCATTTTGCCGTTGGTTTCGATTATTGCGTACTCTATCTCGTTAATGTCCATATACCCACTTGAGTGAACAGTTTCGATAAGGTCATGAACGTTCATATTCATCTTTTGAAGATTAGTGTAGTTTATTCCGTTTTTGTCGATTACAATCATTGATTTGCCACTCATAACACGGCGAGCCCACAGACTTTTGCGCGCAACAAACGATAGCACGACCTCCAAAAAGCATAGCGTAATTATGGGTATCAAGCCGCTATAAAAAGGGATATACGGATCGTTTATGGGTATGCACGCTACTTCTGCAATAATAAGAGTTATTACAAGCTCAAAGGGTTGCATTTCGCTGATCGTGCGCTTGCCCATAATTCGCACGGCAATAACCACTACTACAAAGATAATAACCGATTTTATAAATACTATAAGCATAAATTTAGTATTGCCTTTTTTACATTTATTATCGACTCAAAATGCAAATAATTTACAAACACTTAAAGCTATTTGACGCTGAAATATGCCACATATTACGAAATATTAAAAAACAAGCACAGCGAAAATTAAATTCTGCCATGCTTGCTTTGGTTACTAACTAATATTAAAATTAGTCTAAAAATTTACCCCTTCTCTTTGCAACCGTTCTTTGAACAAGCTTGATAAGCTCTACGATAGGAATTATGGAAATTGCGAGCGCGATTGCTACAGCGTACTCAATAAGCGAAATTGCCGCAAAGCCGAACGCTGCCGCAAAGGGCGGAACGTAAATTACGAGCGTAGTAAGAACAAACGATGCCGCAGTAGCCGCCCAAATGTACTTGTTTGCTTTCATACGGAACATAGACTTATGGCGCGAACGCATATTAAACGAGTGAAAGATTTCCGCCATAGAAAGCGCTAAGAACGCCATCGTGCTACCGTCAACAGATTCCGCAATCTCCCACACGCCCGATTCTAAGTAGTGGCCGATAAAGTACGCCACAACCGTAATAATAGCAACTATCGTGCCTTGAACAATGACGTCGGTTAACATTCCACCCGCAAATATGCCGTCCTTGCTACTGCGCGGAGGTCTGGACATAATATCATCCTCCGCCTTCTCCATACCGAGCGCAAGTGCCGGGAAGGTGTCGGTAATAAGGTTTATCCAAAGCAAATGCACGGGGTGCAAAATAGTAAATCCCATAAGCATTGCGGTAAATATCGCAAGCACCTCCGAAAGGTTGGACGCAAGCAAGAACTGAATAGACTTACGAATATTGTCATAAATTCTTCTGCCTTCCTCTGCTGCCGCAACTATTGTTGCAAAGTTATCATCAGCGAGCACCATATCAGCGACGTTCTTGGTTACGTCAGTACCCGTTATGCCCATGCCTATACCGATATCTGCGTTCTTAATGGACGGTGCATCGTTAACGCCGTCACCGGTCATAGCGGTAATCATGCCCTTAGCCTTCCACGCCTTAACTATACGAACCTTATGCTCAGGCTGAACGCGCGCGTATACCGAATATCTTTCTATTTGAATTTCGAGATCCTCATCAGATATATCGTCAAGCATAGCGCCCGTTATCGCCTCGTCAGCCGACTGAATTACACCAAGCTGCTTAGCAATTGCAACAGCGGTATCAAGGTGATCGCCGGTAATCATAACAGGGCGAATACCCGCTCTCTTACACTCAGCTATAGCATCCACTACCTCGGGACGTACGGGGTCAATCATACCCGTTAGTCCAACGAAGCACATATCCTTTTCGAGATTTTCCGCCTCGCAAGATGGCATATTGTTATGGAATCTTACTGCGCAAGAAAGAACTCTAAGCGCTCTCGTTGCCATATTCTTGTTTTCAGCAAGCGCCGCCGCGCGCATTTCGTCAGTTAGCGGCACAACCTTGCCAGCTTGATATGCGTGAGTACATCTCTTAATAACCTCGTCCGGCGCGCCCTTTGTGTACTGAATAAATCTTTCTTGGTCTTTATGAACGGTACTCATCATCTTGCGGTTGGAGTCAAACGGAGCCTCGCCCACTCTCGGAAAAGCTTCTTTGAGCGAGTTTTTGTTGTATCCCAGCTTAAACGCAAAGTTTACAAGCGCGCACTCAGTCGGCTCGCCCTCCGCCTCGGTTTCAACCATTTCGGCATCAGAGCACAAAGCCATTGCTTGGCAAAGCATTTCGTTGTCGCCGTACGACTCTACAACGGTCATCTTGTTTTGCGTAAGAGTACCTGTTTTGTCCGAGCAAATAACCTGAGTACAGCCAAGCGTTTCTACGGCAGTCAGCTTGCGAATAACCGCGTTACGCTTGCTCATATTTGTTACGCCTATGCTAAGAACTATGGTAAACACCGCCGCAAGACCTTCGGGAATAGCCGCAACCGCTAGCGAAACGGCAACCATAAACGTATCAAGCGTACTATCTAAGGTAACGTTAGGATATGTACGGATAATATCTACGATAAAAATTATTACGCAAATACCCAGCACCAAAAAGCTGAGCATCTTACTGAGCTGATTGAGCTTTTTTTGCAAGGGTGTGTCGCCTTCTTTTGCTTGAGAAAGCGCGCCTGCAATTTTGCCCATTTCGGTATTCATACCCGTTTGGGTAATAACTGCCTTACCTCTGCCGTACACTACCGTACTGCCCATATAAACCATATTTTTTCTATCGCCAAGCGAAACCTTGCCGTCGCCGCTAATAACAGAGTCAGTTTTGTTTACGGGAACGGATTCGCCGGTAAGCGCCGCTTCTTCTATCTTAAGAGAAGCGCACTCAAAAATTCTTCCGTCAGCAGGAACGCTATCTCCTGCCTCCAAAACAACTACGTCGCCCGGCACAAGCTCCTCGCTCCTAACGACAACCATTTTTCCGTCGCGAATAACCTTGCTCGTTGCCGCCGTAATTTCGTTAAGCGCCGCGATAGCCTTTTCTGCCTTGTTCTCTTGAACTACGCCCAAAACGGCGTTAATAATAACTACCGCTATAATGATTATAACGTCGGCAAACGACTCGTTAGCATACAAAGCGGTTATTCCCGAAACAATTGCAGCAACTATGAGAATTATAATCATAGGATTAGCCAATTCTTTCAAAAACTTGACAATAAGCGGAGTTTTCTTGGCTTCTTTGAGCTTGTTTTTACCAACAGAGCTAAGTCTTTGGTTCGCTTCGACGCTAGACAGTCCGTTTGGCGACGAATTGTTGTCCGAAAAAACTTCGCTAGCAGTCTTTTTGTATTCCATTTTTTTCCTCCATAAATTTTTACCGCTAAAAAAAAATCATACACGTTGCCGTATATGAGTCTCATTCTTTAAGACAAGCCGAGTCAAACGACCGCGGTGACGACTTGCCACACAATGTGGAATTACTCCCTCACTTATATACGCATTATAACATTTTATGTATATGCTGTCAATCAATTTTTTATACTTTTACAAATATTTGCTTTTTTCTATTTTGCAATTTTTTAGGCAAAACAAAAAAACTGTCCTTGTTAAATATATTTAAGAATAATAGCTTTTTTTGTTATATAAAATTTGACAAAATATTTTCCTTACTATATAATACATATAAACGTAACGTATACGTATACGACTTGGAGGTTTTAATGAGTAAACAACAGCTTATGACGGGTAACGAAGCAATCGCTCGCGGCGTTTTTGAAGCAGGCGTTCGTTTTGCTGCAGCTTACCCCGGAACACCCAGCACGGAAATTTTGGAAAATATTTCCACTTACAAGGAAGTTCTCGCGCAGTGGTCGCCCAACGAAAAGGTTGCCTTTGAGGCTGCTTACGGCGCATCGCTCGGCGGAGCTCGCAGCTTTGCTAGCATGAAGCACGTTGGCTTGAACGTTGCCGCAGACCCCTTCTTTACCGTTGCTTATACCGGCGGTAACGCAGGTCTTGTAGTAGTAACGGCAGATGAGCCCGGTCAACACTCGTCCCAAAACGAGCAGGACAACCGCAACTACGCTCGTCACGCAAAGGTTCCTATGTTCGAGCCCGCTGACTCGGCACAATGCAAGGCTATGACCAAATTCGCCTTCGAAATGAGCGAGCAGCACGAAACTCCGGTGCTTATCAGAGTTACCACTAGAGTTTGCCACTCTAAGAGCTTGGTTGAGCTTGAAGACAGAGTAGAAAAGGAAATCGTTCCTTACGTTAAAAATGCAAAAAAATATGTTTGCGTACCTGCTAACGCTATTATTCGTAGAGGCGAAGTAGAAAAGCGCCTTGACACTCTCAAGGAGTACTCCAACAACTGCGAGTGGAACTATATCGAAGACAACGGCAAGGACGTTGGCGTTATCGCAAGCGGTATGGCTATCAATTACGCAAAGGAAGTGTTTGGTAGCGATGTAAACTATCTCAATATCGGATTCAGCTATCCGCTCCCCATGAAGCTCATGGACTCCTTCCTTAAGAATCTTAAGAAGGTTTATGTAATCGAAGAAAACGACGAATATATCGAAGACGCAGTTAAGATGCTTGGCTACAAGCATATTTGCTTTGGAAAGTACGCTCCCGATGAAAGCAGATTCTTGCCCGCTTACGGTGAGCTTACCTCTGACGTTATCCGCAAGGCTGTCAACGGTGGCAAGGGATATGTTGCTTCGTTTGACCGCAGCAAGGTTCTTGGCCGTCCCCCCGCTCTTTGCGCAGGATGCCCGCATAGAGGCTTCTTCTACGAGCTTGGCAAGCGCAAGGACGTTGTTGTTTCGGGCGATATCGGATGCTACACTCTCGGCTTTGCTGCTCCGTACAACGCTATGGACTTCAACTGCTGCATGGGCGCGTCGGTAAGTGGCGCAAACGGTATGCAAAAGGTGCTTAATATGGTAGAAGGCAACGAAAAGCGCGTTGTTGGCGTTCTTGGCGACTCCACCTTCTTCCATAGCGGTATGACCTCGCTTCTTGATATCGTATATAACAAGGGCAACTGCATCACAGTTATTCTTGACAACCGCATTACCGGTATGACCGGACATCAACAAAACCCCGGCACAGGCTTTACCGCTCAGGGCGAGCCCACGGAAATCGTTGATATAGAAGGTGTTGTAAGAGCTCTTGGTATCAAGCATGTCAGAACTATTGATCCTAACGATCTTACTCTTATGCGCGAAACGCTTGATTGGGCAATCGCGCTCAAGGAGCCCAGCGTAATCATCACCCGTTATCCGTGCGTTCTTAAGAAAATGAGCGCTCACGACAAGAACGAGTGGCCGCAAATGTATAGCTCTAAGTGCACCGTAGATGCAGATAAGTGCATTGGCTGCAAGCTCTGCTTACGTAGCGGCTGCCCCGCTATTTCCGTTAAGGACAAAAAGGCTGTTATCGACAAGACTATGTGCGTAGGCTGCTCGGTATGTAAGCAAATTTGTCCCAAAGACGCGATTAATTAAGGAGTAATAAACTATGACTAAAAATATTCTTCTCGTAGGTGTTGGCGGACAAGGTACTATTCTTGCAAGTAAGATTCTTACCCTTGGTCTTCAAAAGGCAAATTACGACGTAAAAATGAGCGAAATTCACGGTATGAGCCAACGTGGCGGATCGGTTACCTCGCATATCAGATATTCGGAAGATAAGGTTTACTCACCCGTTATCGAGCACGGTCAGGCTGACGTTATCGTTGCGTTCGAAAAGATGGAAGCGCTTCGCTACCTTGACTATCTCAAGGTTGACGGCAAAGTTTTTGTAAACGATTATGAAATCCCCGGTATGCCTGTTACATCAGGTCAGGCAGAATATCCGCAAGGAATTATCGAGGAGCTTAAGCGTGTTGCTGATACTACCGTTATCGACGCTAACAAAGAAGCTGAAAAAATCGGCAGCTCTAAGGTTATGAACATGATTTTGCTTGGCACTATCATTGGTTCTATGAACCTTACCAATATTGATTGGGATCAAATCCTTACCGAAAACGTTAAGCCGCAATTTATTGAGCTTAACAAGAAGGCTATCAAATGCGGTATTGAGCTTGCTAAATAATTAATTCAAGCATACAAAAAGCGTAGAACTTGTTTGTTCTACGCTTTTTTTGTCATTTTTTAACAACCGGTCACGAATTTTTAGCTACGTACCAAATAATAAAGCCTATTATGCACACAACACCTACTATCCATCTGATGACCTTTTGTGTCTTTTCTTCCATGGGCTTATAGCCTTGCTTTTGACCTTCTTTTAGATAATGTCCGCAACAAACGCAAGTATCAATAGTAACGGGCATCAGCTCTCCACAAGACGGACACTTGATCATTTCGGGTCCTTCGCCATCCTTGTACGGCTCAACGAGCAATTCGGGATCGTTAGTTTCGGTTCGAAAATCCTCACGTTTTTTCAAAACGACTCTTTCTTCGTCCTTAGTGCTTTCTTCCTTTTGGCTGTTTTGCAATTCGGACTGCTCGTTAATCTCTTCTTTTTTTTGAATTTCGTCCATAATTAAAACTCCTTGAGAATATCGGGTACTACCGTTGCAATTTTCTTAAGCGCACCCTCAGCAAACGGTGATACAAGTCCTGCTCTATCACAAAGCTTGCTAAACGGTACTGTACCTCCCGCCTTGCAAAACTCTAAGTAGCGACCAAACGCGTCCTTATAATCCTTGCGCGACTCTACCAAAAATCCGAGCGCAATGGTCTGAGCCAAGCAGTAATCTATATAGTAGAAGGGCGTTTCGTAAATGTGCATTTGGTACTGCCATCTCGTTCCCTTCTCAAGATACGGTATTCCTTCAAAGCTAAGGTACGGTCTGTACTTACGCTCGAGCTTAAGATATTCTTCGTTGCGCTGAGCGGGCGTAAGGTCGGGATTTGCATATACTATGTGCTGGAATTCATCCACTATAGTACCGTATGGGATAAAGCTGATTGCCGCAAGCAAATGCTTGTATCTATACTTGTCAGCATCTTTGCCAAAAAACCTATCCATATACGGCCAGCACAAAAACTCCATACTCATAGAATGACACTCTGCCGTTTCGCACCCGCCGATATCAAGCTCCCTGTCACCGTCAAACGCCATATCCATAGCAAGCGCATGACCAAATTCGTGAGTTATTACGTCAATATCGTCGGACGAGCCGTTGAAGTTAGCGAGGATAAACGTTTGTCTATAGTCTTCTATTGCCGTGCAATATCCACCACCCCATTTGCCCTTACGAGCGTCAACGTCAAACGCGTCCTCCGCTACCATTTTCTTAAAAAGCTCTCCGGTGATAGGCGACATTTCGTCATACATAAGCTGACCGCGTCGGAAAATTTCGTCTTTGTCTATAATAGGCTTAGGCTCGCCGTCCGTAAAGCAAACCGCGTCGTCATAAAACATATAATTATCTATTCCAAGCTTAGCCGCAAGCTGCTTTTTGATATCCGTTATTACGGGTACAAGGTCAGTCAAAACGCTCGTTCTAAACTTTTCGACCATGTTTCTATCGTAATCCATACGGTCCATATTAAGATATCCAAGCTCAATAAAGCTCTTAAAGCCGAGCTTTTTTGCCATATTGTCCCTAACGTGAACGAGTCTGTCGTATATATCGTCAAGCTTATCAGCGTGCTTTGACATACCCTTGCCCATAGCCTCACAGGCAGCCTTACGTACATCTCGATTGCCTTCGGCAAGATAACCGCGAAGCACCGAAAGCGGCATTTCTTCTCCGTTAAACTCAAACACCATCTCCGCCATAAGCTTGTTGTACTCTACTATGATTTCCGCTTCCTTTTGTTTATCCTCAATAATGCGCGGATCTGACGAAAGAGCTAACATACGGTATTTTTCGAATACAAGCGGAGAAATGCTCTTTTTTAATTCGTCAACAAACGGACTAGCAAGCATCGCCTTGCCAAAATCATTGTAAAGCTCTGTAAAAATAGGCATTACGCTGTCATAGTACTCTTGCTCTTTTTCGTAAAATTCGTCAAACGAATTAAGCGAAAATCTTATATTCGTTATCGTTGCCATAGTGGTAAAACCACCCATAACCTTCAACATGTTGTCGTGCGCCGCAAGAGCTTCGTCTGCATTTTTTGCATTTTTAACAGCTTCCGTGCTTGCCTTAAACTCTTGTTCTACCTTTTTGATGTCGTATCTGCTGTACGGTAAATCTTTTATCTTCATATTACACTCCTTTGAATTGCCCTTGATTTCCACTTTAAGTATAACAAAAACGTCCGCATAAGTCAAGGATTAATACAAAAAAAAGACGCGCTACGTCAAATTTACGCAACGCGCCTAATTTTATTTTACTTTTAATTAGTCTTACAAAAGTAACGCAAACAAAGCGTACAACCAGTGCGCGCTAAAGCCTGCCACTACACCGCCGATCGTGTGGTACAAAATCGAGCTAGTAGTAAATTTACGAAAACCAAGGCTGTCCATCATAGCAACGTGAGTAGACAAATATCCACTCCAGAACATACACATAGACGTAAATACGGCTATTTCGGTTGCGGTATAAAGTCCGTCTTCTACAAGTGCAATCGCTGCGCCCGCGCTACCAAGAGCAGTAATAGGAATACTTATAGCTGTGCCCGTTTCGAAGCCGAAAAGCGGGTTAAGAATAACCGAAAGCTTTTCGCCTACCCACGGCAACAAGCCTACGCCTTCGCCTGCCGCACCCGTCCAGCCACCGTCAAGCGCCTGTCCGTCACTGAGAATCATAACAAAGTTAGCTATAATAAGTACGCCCGGAATAATTGCAAAGCCGATCTTTACACCAGACGCGCCACCTTCTAGAAGGCTATCAAAGAATCTTTGAACGATTCCGCCCTTACGAACCTCACGCTCGTTGACTGCGTCAAACTTATGTCCATCGTCTTCGACCGCGTTTTCTTCTGTGCCAAAAAGCTTTTTGGTCTTATGCAACATCAAACGAGTAGCCAAAACACTACCGATCACCGCGCCCAAAACACCCATCGCAACGGCAAGACCGGTCGAGCCCTCTCCTGCTGGCGTTTTGTTAGCCATAGTCATTACAACTATAAGACCCATACCAAACGCAGTACCGAGGTTGGTTAATCCTGCAAGCTGGTACTTTTTGAAATATTTACGATATCTTACGTCGTCGGCAAGGGTAAGAACTGCCGGGTTATCAGAAAGGAAGGTAGAAAAAATTGCTACAGACGTTGCTCCGGGCATACCGTAAAGCGGCTTCATAAGCGGCGAAAGCGCTTTGTTTGCAAGCGAAATTACACCAAACTCGGTAAGCACAGAGCTAAGCGCGCCTATAACTACGGCTATTGCCATAAGATAAAAGCAGGTGTTGAGCAACAAGTCAAGCGCATTGTTAAATAGAGTGTTGAGCATATTGCCAAAACCCATAACAAACGCAATTGCGCCAAACAGTAAAATCACTACTCCAAGAGCCACAAATCCTTCTACGCTGACTGCTTTTTTGATGGCGAACTTGCCGCCTTCATCCATATCTTCGCCTCTAACTTTACGGCGAGGTCTACGGAAAAAGTCAAGCATGTTTCTACGACGGTATTCACGCGGGAGCTCTTCTACAGGGTCCTCGTTCTTAATTGCCGTCGAAGGCTGTTCCTCGTTAGACTGACTGCTTTCTTGCTCTGCCGCTAGGCCTTGATCTGTTGTGGGCAAGTCGCAAGGCTGCTCTTGTTCAATCCCCAACTCTTGCTCAGAGTTTATCTCTTTCTTTGGATCTTCCATTGAAATGTCTCCACTAAAATAATACCTAAAATTATAATGTTTTCAGCTAAGGCTGTCAATCAATTTAAGTCCTTTATGCAACAATTTTCTTTTTTGGTTCTTTTGTTGTTTTTTGTAAGTAAAACAGAGCTATTTTTTATATTAAAATCAATATTTTTACGCCCTTTTTGTTACAAAGCAAGCAAAATATTTGACTAATTTACATCAAAATATTATAATAAAAATGTTGTGGCTTACGCTCAACGATCAAACTTAGGTTAAATTCCAATTACGGAGGTAAATTATGAAGAAAATGACCATTGATGGCAACACCGCCGCGTCGCATATTGCTTATGCGTTTAGCGAAGTAGCTGCCATTTACCCCATCACTCCGTCCTCTCCGATGGCGGAATACGCTGACGAATGGTCCGCTCAGGGCAGACTTAATATGTTCGGCGAGCCGCTTCGTCTTGCAGAAATGCAAAGTGAAGGCGGTGCTGCAGGTGCTGTTCACGGCTCTCTCGCAGCAGGTGCGCTTACGACCACGTACACGGCGAGTCAGGGCTTGCTCCTTATGATCCCCAACATGTACAAAATCGCAGGCGAACTTCTTCCCACTGTATTCCACGTAAGCGCTCGTGCTCTTGCTGCTCACGCGCTTAACATCTTCGGTGACCATGCAGACGTTATGGCTTGCAGACAGACTGGATTTGCAATGATCGCATCCAACTCTGTTCAAGAAGCTATGGACCTTGCGCTTGTATCTCACCTTTCTACTCTTAGAGCAAAGGTTCCGTTCTTGCACTTTTTTGACGGTTTCCGTACCAGCCACGAAGTTTCCAAAATTGACGGAATCGAATACGAAGAAATTCGCGCTCTTTGCGAGAAGCTTGGTCTTATGGAAGACATCAAGGACTTCAAGTCCCGCGCTCTTAACCCCGAGCATCCGCACCAAATGGGTACCGCTCAAAACCCCGACATCTACTTCCAAAACCGCGAAGCTGCTAACAAGTACTACGAAGCTACTCCCGCTATCGTTAAAGAAATGATGGCTGCAGTAAGCGAGCTTACCGGCAGAAAGTATGAGCTTTATCAATATTATGGATCTGAGGACGCTACCGACGTTATCGTAATGATGGGTTCTGGCTGCGATGCTGCAGAAGAAACCGTTGATTACCTTACCGCAAAGGGTAAGAAGGTCGGCTTGCTTAAGGTAAGACTTTACCGTCCCTTCTCCGCTAAGGATTTCATTGACGCAATTCCCGCTACCGTTAAGCGCATAGCTGTTATGGATAGAACTAAGGAAGCTGGCTCACTTGGCGAACCGCTTTACCTTGACGTTTCTGCAGCTCTTACCGAGTGTGGTCGCAAGATCTCCGTTATCGGCGGTAGATACGGTCTTGGTTCTAAGGAATTCAACCCCTCTATGGTTAACGCTATTTACGAGAACCTTAAGAGCAAGAATCCTATCAACCACTTTACCGTTGGTATCAACGACGACGTTACCCACAAGTCGCTCGAGATCAAGAACTTCATCAACGCTTCGCCTGCTGGCACTAGCCGTTGCAAGTTCTACGGTCTTGGCTCTGACGGTACCGTTGGCGCTAACAAGAACAGCATTAAGATTATCGGTGACCACACCGACATGTACGCTCAGGGTTACTTCGTATACGACTCCAAAAAGAGCGGTGGTATAACCATTTCACACCTTCGTTTTGGTCAAACCCCCATCAAGTCGAGCTACCTTATCGACCAAGCAGACTTCGTTGCTTGCCACAACCCCTCGTACGTAACTAGATACAACATGACCTCTGACATTAAGAAGGGCGGCGTATTCGTTCTTAACTGCAAGTGGTCGCTTGCTGAGCTTGAAGCTAACCTTCCCGCTTCGATGAAGAACGATATCGCTTCTAAGAAGATTAAGTTCTACACCATCGATGCTCTTAAGATTGCTAACAATGCAGGCATGGGCAACAGAATTAACGGCGTAATGCAAGCAGCTTTCTTCAAGCTCGCTGACATTATCCCCTACGCTGATGCAGAAGGCTACATGAAGCAAGCTATTAAGAAGACCTACGGCAAGAAGGGCGAAGACGTTGTTAAGAAGAATTGCGACGCTATCGACAACGCTATTGCAGGTCTTAAGCAAGTAAAATATCCCAAGACTTGGGCTACCACTACCGAAGGCGCTTCTATCGAAACTACCTCGGATGACGAATACTATCGTAACTTTATTCTTCCTATCGTATCTCAAGAAGGTGACAAGCTTCCCGTTTCGGCATTTAACGCTGACGGAACAGTTCCCACCGCTACCACCAGATACGAAAAGCGCGGTATTGCTGCAAAGGTTCCCGCTTGGATTGCTGACAACTGCATCCAATGCAACATTTGCTCGCTCGTTTGCCCGCACGCTTGTATCCGTCCGGTGCTTGTTAAAAATGACGCTAACCTTCCCGAAGGATTTAACGTTAAGCCGGCAATCGGTCTTGAAGGATACTCCTTCCGTATGCAGCTTTCTCCGCTTGACTGTACTGGTTGCGGTAGCTGCGCTAACGTATGCCCGTCCAAGAATAAGGCTCTCGTTATGAAGGCTCTTGACGAGGTTGCTCCGCTTGAAGAAGCTAACTACAGCTACTCGCTTACCGTTGAAGACGTAGACGTTACCAACAAGTTCAAGCCTGAAACCGTTAAGGGTAGCCAGTTCTTACAACCGCTCTTCGAATTCTCGGGCGCTTGCGCAGGCTGCGGCGAAACTCCGTACGTTAAGCTTATTACTCAGCTCTTCGGTGACAGAATGGTTGTTGCTAACGCAACAGGTTGCTCGTCCATCTACGGCGGCTCCGCTCCCACCTGCCCATACGCAGTTAACAAGAAGGGCCACGGTCCTGCTTGGGCTAACAGCTTGTTCGAGGACAACGCAGAGTTCGGCTATGGCATGAATCTTGCTTACAGCACTCGCCGTAACGCTCTTGCTAACAAGATCGCTAAGCTTATGGAAGAATCCTCTTGCGAAGATTGCAAGGCTGCTTGCAAGGCTTGGCTCGAGGGCAAGGACGACGCTAACGCAAGCAAGGCTGCTAGCGAAGCTCTTATTAAGGTTCTCGAAAAAGGCATGAGCTGCGATTGCAAGAAGGCTGATCTCGTTAAGGAAATTTACGCTGAAAGAGATTGCCTCGTTAAGAAATCTATTTGGATCTTCGGTGGCGACGGTTGGGCATACGATATCGGTTACGGCGGACTTGACCACGTACTCGCATCCGGCGAAGACGTAAATATCCTCGTTCTTGATACCGAAGTTTACTCCAACACCGGTGGACAATCGTCCAAGGCTACTCCGACCGGCTCGGTTGCTAAGTTCGCTGCAAGCGGAAAGCGCACCAAGAAAAAGGACCTCGGCATGATGGCTATGAGCTATGGCTACGTTTATGTTGCTCAAGTTGCAATGGGCGCTAACCAAAATCAACTTATGAAGGCTATCACCGAAGCTGAAGCTTACCATGGACCTTCGATCATCATTGCTTACGCTACCTGTATCAACCACGGTATCGATATGAGCAACGGTCAGCTCGAAACCAAGAAGGCTGTTGAATCCGGCTACTGGCAGCTTTACCGTTACAATCCGGACCTTGTAGAGCAAGGCAAGAATCCGTTTATTCTTGACTCTAAGGATCCGACGGGCAACTACCAAGAATTCCTTGCTGGCGAAACCCGCTATAAGACTCTTAAGGCTTCTAGACCTGAGCTTGCTGCAGAACTCTTCGCAAGAGCTGAAGAAGATGCAAAAGTAAGACTTGCAAGCTACAAGGCAAAAGCAGATAAATAATTTACCTTATATATAAAAAAGGAGCTGTCCTATTTGGACGGCTCTTTTTTTGCGCTTAATACTATCTTCTTATGTCCTTGCTTCCTTTTTGTGCCTTTATACTTCGGTTTATAGTTCTTTTAGTATAAAAAAGAGACTTAGCATAAAGCGCACTAATCGTTCTTATTGACTCTAATATTCTATTTATCTATATAGCATAACCAAAAGATAGTCGCCTACTATCGCCCACGGAACAGCTTGAGCCACCAAAACTTCAGTTATTGCCGCGTTAATGTATATCGTGTTTGCCCTAAAGTATGCTTTAGCCTTTTGACTAAGACGAATTTCTATAACGTAGAATTCGCGCTCAATTACGCTATCTCCTATGCTAAAATCATAAAACGCATTTTTTGCGCCGTATTCAATCGAGTTAGCTAGCTCATAAACGGACGAATCTTT
The DNA here is from genome assembly GCA_017501145.1 of Clostridia bacterium. Taxonomy (GTDB): domain Bacteria; phylum Bacillota; class Clostridia; order Christensenellales; family Pumilibacteraceae; genus CAG-552. The sequence goes on from JAFVXL010000022.1 coordinate 23,069, forward strand.
TACGTGTAAAGTCGCGTTTTCGTCGCACCTACTATCGTACCAGTCATAAATATGGTTAGCCTTAGGATAAAGGCTAGAATCATTTTCTTTGTGTGTGAGCATTTCGCTATCCGCTTTGAGATAATAAGCGTGTAACGCGCCTTCAAAGGTAGCGCCGTTGATCGTAATTAGACTATCCCCCCACGTTGCGTCTATTACGTACCAATACCCGTCCAAGCAAACCTTATTCCAAGCGTGACGGCTTACCGTGCCATTGTCGGTTATTCCTACTACTCTTACGCACGGAATATCTGCCATATTACAAAGCAAACTCACCGCCTTAGCAATTCCGTCGCATACTGCAAAGCCGTAATCAAAAACTCCCTCTAGGTAGTACGCCGGCTGCTTGACTGCGTAATTTACGTCAGAAACAGCAACAACCTCATAGTCGTAAGAGGTGTTCCACATTACCCACTCGTATATAGCTCGAACCTTTTGCTCGTCGTTCATATCGTTAGCCAAAATTTGGCTTAAAGTATCGGTAGCCTTGTCATAAATGCGCTGTGCGCTAGAGCCTTGCACCGGCACAGGCTGGTATCCCTTTTGTACCACGAAATACAGCTCATCTGACGTTTCTACCTCCGCCTCGGCCACACTTTGCGAGATAGTATAGCCGCTAGAAAAGGACGGGGTAAGAAGCGATTGATAGCTCGTTTTGTAGCTTACGTCCGCTTGCTCGGGTTCGCCCTGCGTATAAAACATTAGCTCAAAGGTAACTACGTTGCCGTAATCCGCCTTACCTATTGCCTTAAGCGAATAACTACCTGTTTGTTCAAGACGCGACCAACCTTTGCTAAGTAGTGTCGCTGCGCTAAAATGGCTATCATACCCCATATACGCGCTTAACGTAACAACCTCTGACTCGCTGCCCTTTACAGCCTGCGGACGAAAAATAAGCGCGTACGCAATAAGGTCATATATTTCTTGGTCGCTGGTAAGATAATAATTCCCATCAAAATATTTTTTGTTAAGATAGCTTATTTGTTCGTTGTTTATAACGGGAGTTTGCACCTCAACCGTGTCCGACTCTGTCAAATAGTCGTTAGCAAGGCACGTTACGCTTATACAAGTCGCCTCATATAAATCCACGATATTAGTTATTTCAAATTGCGTTTGGTCCGTTTCAAAAGTTTGTTGCCCTATCGAAATTCGGTAATTCGACTGTGAGCCTTCCCACTTTAGATATACGCTTGGATACGAATCCACGTCCACTCTAAGATTAGCTAGATCCGCTTTGCCAAATACGGTAACGGTCATTTCATTAGTTTTTATTCCATTAACCAACGCGTATACTGTATAAATTCCTGCTGACGAAGGAAAAAACTCAAAGCTCTCTCCGCTTGCAATCTTTCCATCTTGGCTATACCACTCCACGACGTAATGCTCTCCGCTTACTTGCGCACTAAAGGCTACCCGCGAGCCTACGCTAATTTGCGTTTGGGATGCAGTTATAGTGGGCGCTGACGAAAATTCTTGATAACAAACTGCCGTAACAGAACTTGTTGTACCGTCAGCCGTTGCCGAAATCGTATATACGCCATAATCCTTAACTTCAAGCTGATAATTTTTGCCAACTCCTACAGTAGCTCCGTTTTTCTTCCATATGATTTCTTTTGAATCGTCAGCATTGTCCGCTATGCGCGCGTAAAACTCCATAACGCTACCCTTAACGGTTGTAAACGGAGAGCTTTGGCAGTTAACGGTTAGCTCTGTCTTTGCGTAGCTTACCGTAACGGACGCAGTTGCCAAATTTAGTCCTTGCGTAACTAATATTTCGGTCGTTCCCACTTTGAGCCCCTTAAGCACCGTGCCACTTATAAGCGAGACAACCGAGCTGTCTACAATGCTCACGTTGCAATCGCCGCTTACATACTCAGCCACGTCAACAAACTCTCCTACGGTAAGCGAAAATTCGTCCTTTGACAAAAATGGATCTTGCTGACAAGACAACAATAAAGCGGCTGACAAAACCACGATTATAGATAACGCGATAACCAAAAGCTTTTTCATAATAATAATTATAACACAATCCAACAATTTATTTCAAGTAAAAAAATACGGCAAGCTCTTTTTTCACATTGCCGTATTTTTTACTTTTTTCTCTATCTATTATTGCTCATCATTAAGATTATGCATAACTGAGTTTCCGTTCTCGTCAAGGTCATAAGTAACGTTTTCGTCTTTTTCGTGCGAGTCGTACCAAGCCTGCGCAAAGAACTCATTATTTTTACTCAATCTGTCAAAGTCCCACGGAGTAGGCTGACAGCACTTTTCGCACCAATGACCAGCACAGAGCACGGTAAACGGAGTTGCTTCAAATTCATGTCCGTCGGCGCAACGCCAAACTAGCTTATTGTACGCGCCGTTATATTCGTTAGACACCACTTCGCCACCACGGAATCGAGCTGCGTCCACGCAGTCAGAAAGCGTCCACTCGCTGATAGGCTTATCTTCGTCGTAGCCGTGCTGCAAAAGATCGTCCCTTGTAAGGCGACTTACGTCACGCATTTTGTCGTAATCGCCAAAATCACCCTTTACGATAAGCTTAGTTTCTTCCCACTTAGTCGGCAAGGAATTCGCCTTGTCAACCGAGCCAAAAGTTGCCGTTACCCTAGGAATATCGTTATCCTTAAGCCACCTGTCGGGCGAATTATAGTGAAATCTCAAGCGCCTAAACAAGAACAAGTACATAAGCTTAGCAGGCACGAGCTTGCCTAGCGCATAAATTTTGTGCATAGAGCCAATTTCTTTCCAATACTCGCTTACTCCGTCACGCTGAAAATGGAACAAGTCCTCAAGCTCGTGTCCGTCAGCAAACCATACGCCGTGGAAATTACGAGTAGCAAACCAATGTGGCTTAAAGAACTTTTCGGGAGTTCCGCCAATAATTGCAAAGCCGTCGTTAAAGGTATCATAACCGGTATTCATACCCTTTATGCCTGCGCCTATATTATAAACGTTCTTCCAAAATTGCGGTACTTCGTTATTAGCGTCGCGCTCAATTATGCGCTTGATAAGATATCCGCTATCTCTATCGCTTACCCACTCAAGCGGAGCGTTAAGCACGGTATGGAACATAAGCCCGTCGCTGATATTGTCGCTCATCATATTGGGATTGAGCATTGCCGTTTGTCTAAGCACTACCCAGCAATCAAGCCCGGCTTCTATCGCGTACCTTTCGCCACGCAGCTTGTGCATAGCGTAGTGATCAAACGGGCTGACAAGTAGCGGATCGCCCACTCTGCCAAACGGGTGCTTTTCGTTGCGGTTACCGTAAAGCGCCATAGTGGATATGTGAATATACTTAGGCTGGGGGTTGCTTTCTTTTATTGCGTCAACAAGAGCCTTTGCACCCAAATAGTTACACTCCCAGCTTGCCGCAGGGCTTGCGTCAGAGGCAGGTGGAATAACTGCCGCCATATGCACGACGTAATCAACGCCTGCAACAAGCTCCCTGCACAGCTCTTTGTCTGCCACCGTTCCCCTTAAAATTTCAATACGGCTTCCGTACTCTTTTGCAAGCTTTTTGGATAGCTTGTTGTTTTTCTTCTTATTAGTCAAAAGAACACGCACAAGCTCTACGCTGCTTAGCTCCAAAACTTGTTTTAGCGCCTCTTTACCCATATTGCCGCTTGTGCCAGTCATTGCAATCTTCATAAAACATCTCCACGATTATTAGTGTATCTGCATTATACCATTTTATAACAAATTGTGTCAATAATTTTGATTTAATTGCATTTATCCCTTAAACATATTTTTACAATGGGGTATAGATTTTTATTCTTTACAATAACTATACGTATAAATCACACCATAAAGGAAACAATTATGAGCAAATATATCATAGAAATTGACGGAGAACTTGAAAATATGCTTATTGACAACGCGAATAACCATGGCAAATCGCCCGAGCAATTTATTGTCGATATTGTTAACCGTTATTTACCGCTAACGCATATTATAAATCAAGAGGATATGGCAAAGGGCTATTTAGAAATGGCTCAAATAAACTTAGAGCTTGCCAAATAACCAAAGAAGTTCTCCAAAAGGAAGGAAATGGAAAATTCGATTAAGCGTGGCGAAGTATATTATGCCGACCTATCTCCCGTTGTCGGCTCTGAGCAAGGCGGAATACGCCCCGTTCTTATTATTCAAAACGATATTGGAAACAAATATTCGCCTACCGTTATTGTTTCGGCAATCACTAGTCAACTTACAAAAGCCAAGCTCCCCACCCATATCGAGCTAAAAAAAGGACAATTTGGTCTACCGAAGGACTCGGTAATACTTCTTGAACAAATCCGGACGCTTGATAAGCGCAGGCTAAAGGATAAGGTTGGTACGCTTGACGACAAAATAATGCGGTACGTTGACCGCGCAATGCTTATTTCCTTAGGATTTAATACATAAGGAAATATGATTATCAAAACAAAAAAAGCCCGTAAATTACGGGCCTTGTTTTTTAATTACCGAGTATGGTCTATAAGCCGAGTTCTGTATTTGGCGGTTATCTATCTTGGCGCAGCGTTGCCGCTACGCTCTAGCGATACTGGAGAGAAGGCGAACAACCCTACACTCTCTCACAATCTTGTACCAAATGGGGTTTACATGTGCCCGCCGCGTTGCCGCAGCGGCGGTGAGCTCTTACCTCGCCTTTCCACCCTTACCTTATCACTAAGGCGGTTTATTTCTGTTGCACTTTCCTTGGAGTCGCCTCCACCGGTAGTTAGCCGGCATTTTGTTCTGCGGTACTCGGACTTTCCTCGTTAAAAACGCAACCACCTGGCCATCTCGGTAAAAGCATTATACCATAATGAAAGGTAAAATGCAAATAGAATTAGCTATTAAATTGCTTGCCTAATTTTTCTATCGCGCGTTTTTCTATACGCGAAACGTATGAGCGAGAAATTTTGAGCTTATTTGCTATTTGCAATTGAGTTAGCTGAGCGGAGTTTATTCCGTAGCGATAGCAAATTATCTTTTTTTCACGTGGAGTTAGGACTTTGTCCATAACCTTAAGAATTTGGTTGTAGAGTACGTCAGTTTCTACCTTACTAAATACGTTTTCGCCACTTACAGGCAAAACGTCCATAAGCGTAATTTCGTTTCCTTCTTTGTCCGTGCCTACAGACTCAGACAAGCTAATTGCATTGCGGTGCTTTTTGTTGGCGCGTATATACATCAAAATCTCGTTGTCTATGCACTTTGCGCAGTATGTAGCAAGCTGACTGCCCTTGCCGTATTCGAAGGTTTCGATCCCCTTGATAAGTCCTATACTACCTACGGAAATAAGATCGTCCGCCTCTCCAGCGTTAGAATATTTTTTGACGATATGCGCCACAAGTCGCAAGTTGTGTCGTATAAGCAGCTCGCGAGCCTTCATATCTCCGTTTTTTATCCTAAAAAGATATTCTTTTTCTTCTTCGGCGCTAAGCGGGCGCGGAAACGAGCCGCTGTTGTTTACAAACGAAGTAAAACAAAAAATTTTGCTTAAAAAGGACAAAAATGTTTCTACTATCATAAACGCTCCAAGTTAGATAATACAAACATATATATGACTTTTTTAGACAAAAAATTACATATTTTTTTACATAAAAAAAGCAGACTCAACCAGCCTGCCTCTTTTTGTATTATATTATTGTGCGTTTATTCGCAAAATATCGTACGGCTTAAGCAAAATATCAGACCTAATAAAAAGCTTTTGTTGAACCTTGTTAGCATCAAGAACTTGATTGCCGCCCTCGTCAAGCATTTGTCTTATTTCTACCGTCTTACCGTTGTTGTCATCTGGGGACAAAATCTCTAACTTGTCTCCTACTCTAAATCGGTTACGCATTTCTACCATAAATCCGTCTGGCGCGCTCGAAGTAACTATCGCCGCAAAAATCCCTTTTTGCTCGGGCTTGGAGGTATCGTAGCATTGATCGCCTTTATCTCCAAAATAGAACCCCGTACAGTATTTTCTGTGACTAAGCAGCTCTAATTCTCGTTTGATGTAGTCTGGCAAAATAAAATCGTCGCCTGTTTTATTATACTCGTCAACAGCTCTACGATACGCATTGACTACGCCCGCAACGTAATACGGAGATTTGATTCGGCCTTCTATTTTTAACGAGGTTACGCCAGCCGAAGCAAGCTCCTTTATGTACGGCGCCATATTTAGATCCTTGCTGTTAAGTATAAAAGTTCCCCTTCCGTCTTCGCCTATCGGGAAATATTCGCCGCCACGCGACTTTTCGCTTATTGCGTACTCCCACCTACAAGATTGAGCGCACTCGCCGTGATTGCTGTGTCTACCCGTAGTAAAATCACTAAGCAGACATCTGCCCGAATAAGATATGCACATAGCGCCGTGAACGAAAGCCTCAAGCTCTATTTCTGGCGGAAGATAATCGCGAATTTCTTTGATTTCGTCCAAAGATAGCTCACGCGCAAGCACGATACGCTTAACTCCTTGGCTAGCCCAGTAAGCCGCCGAATACTTGTTGGTGGTATTGGCCTGAGTGCTAAGATGAATACAAAGATTCGTTTCTTTTCTTACAAGCGCAAGAATACCCGAATCGCTAATAATTACGCCGTCTACCTTGATTTGCTCTAAGAATTTGACATAGTCAACAAGTCCTACAAAATCTCGGTTATGCGCAAATATGTTAAGCGTTACGTACACCTTTTTGCCAAGCTTATGTATAAGCTCGGTTGCTTCCCTTAGCTCATCTCGGTCAAAATTGTCCGCAAAAGCGCGCAAGCCATAGCTTTTGCCTGCTAGATACACTGCGTCCGCGCCAAAATGCAAGGCACACATAAGCTTTTCTTTATTTCCTGCCGGTGCTAAAACTTCTATCATAAGTTATTCCTTCTTAATACTGAGTGAAACTCCGTCGCCTACGGGCAAAACGGACGTTACAAAATCCTCATCGCTTGTAATAGTTCGCAAGAACAAATCAAGCGCATTAACGATAGTCGCCTTCTTTTTTACGACTTCCGATTCGCCGCTTACCATACCGTTAAACAACACGTTGTCACAAAGCAATATTCCGCCTGGGGATAGCATCCTCTTTAGATACGGTAGATATTGAATATATCTCGTCTTTGGTCCGTCCAAAAAGATAAAATCAAATTCCCCGCTAAAAAGCGGCACTATCTCGTTGGCGTCACCTAAATATGTAGTAACTCTATCCTTGTACCCCGACGACGTAAAAAATTCGTTGGCTTTTTTTAGTGATTTTTCGTCCGCCTCTATAGTATACAAATGCCCATCGCACGCACCCAAAATTACGTGACCGCTATATCCTATCGCCGTGCCTATTTCCAAAATCTTTTTGGGGTTTTTGAGCATAACGGCTTGTTTCAAAAATGCGGCTGTTTCTGGCAAAAGTACGGGAATCATATTTTCGTCCGCGTATAACGATATTTGCCTTAGCTTTTCGTCCTTTTCCTTAGGCAAGATAGAACGGATATATATTGAATTTGCTCCCGGTGTTTTGAACGGCATACTATACTTCCAAAATTTGAATTATCATCATAGGATTACGCTTAGTTTTACGGAAAATAAAATTCTTAAGCTCCTTTTTTAACGTAGTTTTTGCGTTACTCCAATCTTCTTGCGCCTTTATATCCATGTCCGCAAAAATGTTTTCTATCATTTCCTTTGCTTGAGAGAGCAGCTCGTCCGTGTCAGCTGTATATGCAAACCCGCGCGACGTTATGTCAACATTTAACAACGCTCCTTGAGCTTTGTCCACGCAAGCGCACGCAGCTAGCGCACCCTCTTGCGCCAAATGCTTTCTGTCACGAAGAACCAAGCTACCCACTTCGCCTACGCCCAAGCCGTCAACAAGCAATGCTCCCGACTGAACGCGCTCGGCAAGCCTAAAACCCTTCGTACTTATTTCTACAACGTCGCCTATATCTGTTATGATTATATTAGACGGGCGCATACCCATCGAAATAGCAAGCTCTGCGTGCTTTTTTTGGTGACGGTGCTCGCCATGAACTGGTATAAAATATTTAGGTCTTATTAGCGAGTGTATAAGCTTAAGCTCTTCTCTGCACGCATGACCGCTCGTATGAACCTCGGCTAAGCTCTCATAAATCACCTTTGCGCCGTGACGGTATAAGTTGTTGATTACCGTATATATCATACGCTCGTTGCCGGGGATAGGAGATGCAGAAATTATTACGAGATCATTATAGTGGAGCTTGATTTTTGACTCGTCATTAGCTATGCGAGTGAGAGCGCTCATAGGCTCGCCTTGGCTACCCGTAGTTATTATCATAAGCTCGTTGTCGGCATAATCGTTTACGTCATCAACGTCTACAAGATTATCCTTGTCTATCTTAAGCTCGCCTATTCGCTGCGCACAATCTACGATATTAAGCATGCTACGACCTGCAAAAACCACCTTTCGCTTGTATTTGGCAGCAAGGTCAACGAGCTGCTGAAGCCTATGGATATTTGATGCAAACGTCGTTACGAAAACCCTGCTTTCCGTATTCTCTTGCAAAATAGTGTTTATTGACTTACCTACCGCCGATTCGCTCAAGGTAAACCCCGGGCGCTCAACGTTGGTGCTTTCGGCAAGAAGGAGCAAAACCTCTTGCTTGCCAAGCTCGGCTATGCGGCTAAGATCTATTATGTTACCCTTAACAGGCGTATAGTCCACCTTAAAGTCACCCGTATGAAACACAAGTCCCATAGGTGTAGATATTGCTAGAGCGCAACTGCCTGCTATTGAGTGGCTAACGTTGACAAACTCTACCTTAAACTTTCCAAGCGGAACGATTGCTTGTGGTTTAATAACGTTAAGCTGAGCCGTTACCTTTGCCTCGCGCAGCTTAGCCTCCAAAATAGCAATAGTAAGCTCAGTTCCGTACACGGGTACATTAAGATTTTTGAGAATAAACGGCAGTCCGCCGATATGGTCCTCGTGTCCGTGCGTAAGCACTATTCCTTTTACTTTATATCTGTTTTCTAATAAATATGTTGTATCGGGTATTACTAAATCGACGCCCGGCATATCGCCACCCGGGAACGTCGATCCGCAATCTATTATAATTATGTCCTCGCCAAATTCAAGCGCAGTCATATTTTTACCGATTTCACCCACGCCCCCAAGAAAAACAACCCTAAGGACTGGTTTGCTACTACTGCTTATCAAAGCTACCTCCGAAAAATCGATGTAATATTCAGTTTTTTGTCGTCAAGAGTATTATACGATATTTGGAGCTAAAATACAACTTTTTTTAAGGATTAGCGTAAACTTTTTTTGAAAATTTTGGCGTTTTCGCTTACCGTATATTCGCTAAGAGGCAATACTGCGCTGTTAGAAATTATGCAATTATTGTGCCTTCCTTTTACGGTTACTCCGTCCAAAACAACACACTCTCTAATAACAGAGCTTGAGCATATACGACATCTTTTTCCTATTACGCTGCGACTTATTCGTCCCGCCACACTTGCAGAATTTGAAACCAGGCTTAACTCGTTACTGCCGTACAACTCGCTGCTTGCGCTACGATCGTTATGTGCAAACGGATATAATCCACCACTTATCATGTCCATATTAGCCCTATGGTAGCTTACGATATCCCCTATATCGTTCCAATAACCGATATGCTTATACACGCCTATTTTGCCGTTCGCTAAAATTAGCGGAAACAAGTCCTTTGAAAAGTCAAAGAAGGCGTTGTCGGGCACGTAATCCAAAACGCACTTGTTGATTATATACACACCTGTATTTATCCATCTTTTGCCAAAAGCGTCTTTGGGCTTTTCGAAAAATTCCTTTACGTAGCCATCGCTATGCTCCACTACGCCATACAGCCACGGTGTTTCAGACTGCGTAACCGCCATTGTTACATCAGCTCCACTTTTAATATGAGTAGCAAGCATATCACTAAGGTTAACATCGCTTAGGCCGTCACCGCTTATGACTGCAAACACTTCGCCTAAATGCTTAGCGGCGTTTTTTACACCCCCTGCCGTTCCAAGCGGATTTTGTTCTATGGAATACTTTAAGCTAAAATCACTATACCCGCTTACCCACTCAATAATTTTTTCGGGCATAAAGGCAAGCGTAAGCGTAACGTCAAAAATTTTGTGAGCGCTTAACTGAGCAAAACAATAGTCAAGCATTGGTCTATTAGCCACACTAAGCATAGGCTTGGGTAATTCGTTTGTGAGCGGCGCAAGTCTTTTGCCAAATCCACCGCATAAAATAACTGCATCCATTACCCGTAGTGTTTGAATCTAAAATATTAAATATTCATTTTTACCAAATTTTAACGCAATACTCCGCTTTCGCCCAGTGGCGCTTACAATCTTACGATTGCTCGGCTAAGCGAACCCAGGGCTTCTCATCCCCCTTGTACAAAAATATAAGACTACATTGCGTAGTCTTATTTTTTTGGTACCACTAAGGGGAATACTCCGCTTTCGCTCCGTGGCGCTTACCAATCTTACGATTGCTCGGCTAAGCGAACCCAGGGCTTCTCATCCCCCTTGTACAAAAAAATAAGACTACATTGCGTAGTCTTATTTTTTTGGTACCACTAAGGGGAATCGAACCCCTGTTTTCGGCGTGAGAGGCCAACGTCCTAACCGCTAGACTATAGTGGCTCACAGCTTTTGTAGTATAGCACAAAACTTAAGTATAAATCAACAAAAAATAGACCTTTTTGAAAAAAAATTAATATTTTTTGTATGACGTAAATTACTTTTAGCTCATATTGAGCTATTTGCTTACCTTTTAGTTGCGCTTAAAATAAAAGAGCCACAGCAATGCTTAACTGCTGTGGACTCCTAAATCTTTTATTCAGCTTCCGAAAACATGTCCTTACCCACTCCGCAAAGCGGGCAAGCAAAATCCTCGGGAAGATCCTCAAACTTTGTTCCGGGCACGATTCCGTTATCCGGATCGCCAAGCTCTTCATTGTATTCCCATCCGCAGGCATCACAAACATACTTTTTCATTGTCTTACTCCTTCTTTTAGTCAAGCACCAAGGAGGGAGCGGTATATACTCTTGCCGCAAGCTCCTGATTGAGCATATAAAGGCTCTTCGGATCCGAACCGAACAGCTCCATATTAGTAATCATATCGTTAGCATTTGTTTCTTCCTCGCCCTGTTCCTTAACGAACCAATCAAGGAACTGCATAGTGCGGAAATCCTTTACTTCGTATGCTGCCGCATAAATATCATGAATAAGCGAGGTTACGTATTCCTCGTGCTCAAGCCCTGCCTTGAGAACTGTCATATGGCTGTCAAGCACCTTGTCGGGCTTTGGAATAGCCTCAAGGGTTACGGGCATATTCTCGTTCTGAAGATAGGTATA
>JAFVXL010000023.1 GCA_017501145.1 Clostridia bacterium
CACGCGCCCGTGAAGGCAAACGGTTTTCAAGACCGCCTCGTTATGACCACTTCGATAACCCTCCGTGTAAGACTATTAAGTTTTTAGATTTGCGAATTTTTTAGAAAAAGTTTTAGAAGGAATAATTTTCTGCTTCGTCGGAAGGGCGAAAACATCAAGCGTGGCAAGGGATTTTGAACCTTTGCAGAAACTCGCGACTGCAAATTTTCAAGACCGCCTCGTTATGACCGCTTCGATATGCCTCCAAAATAAATATTTAGTTAGATTAAAGTTAGATAAAAATATAGTATGTTAAGCCACAATAGTAAGTGGTATACACGAAACGACAGTGGAGAATATGCCGCAAAACAGATAAAGAAACATATCTAATCCACAAAGCTCTTAAAATAACGGTTGTAGCAAGTCGTGGCGAATAGACGCTTACGGTGTTACGACTTGCAAATTATACCAAAGCAAAGCTGTGTTGTCAAGTGTTTTAATCGTTATGATTTGTCGATTGTTTTTTCTTTTTTGCAGGGGACGATATAGTAGCCTTATCAGTAGCTTTTATTTTTGTTTGTTTTTTGGTTTTCTTTTTGTCGAGCCCTGTTCCGGTTCCCGTCATTTTGTCCGCCATACCTTTTGGCATTTTTTCGAATTTCTTGTCAAGAGCCTCGATTTCTTCCTTTGTCGGTTTTAACACTACCGATTGTATCTTTTTGCTTCTATTGCTATTTGCTTCCTTTGCTTTTTGCGCTCTTTTTTTATTTTCGCGGGGCGGAAGGCTTTTGGACTGCTTTTTTGACTGATTGTCAAACGTTTGTTTGCTACCGTCCACAGCTGGCGGGTTTTTGTCGGATGCGGGAGTAGCCTTTTTTTGCGCGCGGGATTGCTTTTGGGCTGCGCGGTTTTTTTCGGCAGCGCGTTCGCGGTTGAGTCTACGGCGACGGTTGCCCGCGCGCAAAATTGCTCCGTCGTCAAAAGTCAAGCTCGGCACGTCGCCAAGCTGCTTCAAAAACTCGCTTACATGCATAAACTTTATTTTATGTCCTGACTTGGTTGAATCCTTGGCGTAATTATATCGCGCGCTATCTTGGGTTTCGTACACGAAAACGTTGCTACTCTCCGTGCCTGATGAGTATCTTCCGCCCATTTCATACAGCTTGGCAATACGGCTACGGCAAAGGTCAATGTCGTCAAGCTCCAAGCTTTCGTCAAAGCAAATCACTTTGCGCGAAAAGGGTAGGTTATGCTTTTTGTTTCGTGGCAAAGTAAGCAAAAACTCGTTAAGCAAACGCTTCTTCGTCTTAACGCTAGTATAGTCTATACCCGAATAAACTACGTCGGTAAAGCAATTTTTAATGCCTGCCGCATTGATTCGTACGGGCATAATGGAGTATTCGCCCACGAACTCGTCGAAGGTTTTGCCTTCGTGAGAAAGAATTCCTTTTAACACATTAAGCGTCGCAACGGCGTCATCCATAGAACGGTGCTCCAAAAATTCTATATCAAATTCTTCTGCCGCCGCAGCAAGACTATAGTTGCGTGATTCCTTTTTATAAATGCCGTACATAAGCTGAACGTCAAAAAACTCGTACTCGAGCTGCTTAAGCTTGTACGTTCTTATTGCGTCTGCAACGTAATTGACGTCATTGATTATCGAAAAGCCGATTATCGTCACTTGATTGTCAAACAGCGCCTTTATTCTATCGAACACAAGTGGAAATTTTGGAGCTGCTCTAAAAACGTCTTCGGTATACGCAAGCTTTATAACAGAGCCAAAAAGCCTTTTGTTAAACGGCTTGTTGGGATTAACCAAAATATCGTCTTGTTCGATAATGTTAAAGTTTTCGTCGGCAAGGCAATATCCAAAGCTACACAAGCTTCCATTTTTGCCGCCGTCGCAACTTTCTATGTCAAAGCAAAGGTATTTCATACGTCCCACTCCGCTACGGAATTGATTATTTTGTTTACCGTCAGACCGCTTTTTTCGTATTCGGTCATATTTGCTTCTCCGCTAAGCGTAAGCACCGAAACAAGTCCGTTGTCTATTGCAAATTTCATATCCGTACTAAGCCTGTCGCCTATCATGGCTGTACGGCCAAGCGGAACGCCCGTTTTTTTGGATATGCAATCTGCCATTATTTTGTACGGCTTGCCACAAATAACGTCGGGACGTCTATGAGTCGTGCCTTCGATAAGATTGATGAACGAGCCTACGTCGGGAATGCTTCCGTTTTCCATAGGACAAACCATGTCAGGGTGGGTGGCTATATATTCAGCTCCGCGAGCAATAAGGTCGCAGCATCTAACGAGCTTGGAGTAGTCAAGCGTTTTGTCAAACGTGAGAATTACCGTATCGGGATTTTCGTTACAAGAAGATATCCCATTTTCTTCAAATTCCTTTTCCGTTTCGGGCGTAGCGACGATATAAGGCTTGCAGTCCTTGCGGTTTTCCTTGATCCAGTCGGCGGTTGCGTTAGCCGAAGTATATATGTCGTCCATTGTTACGGGTATACCCAAAGAACTGATTTTTTTCACGTAATGCGCTTTTGTTGTCGAAGAATTGTTGGTCAAAAAAATCACGCGCTTATTTTTGTTGCGCATGCGCTCAATTCCTTCCTTTACGCCGTCTATAAGCTTAGAGCCAAGATAAACTGTGCCGTCAAGGTCAAGTAAAAAACAGTCGATTTGCTTATTAAGATCCATATCTGTCTTATTGTACCACCCGCGCGCCATAGATGTCAACTTTTTTCAATTGTTATTGCGATAGCAAGGGGATATATTTGACAAACAATTTTTTTAAGCGTATAATAGGGGCATATTACTATTTGGAGGATTATTATGGAAATCGATTGGCAGGGTCTACTCGATAACGTGGTAAATTGGTTTACTACCACCGGCGCTAATGCTATCATTAAGATAATTATTGCGCTTTTGGTAATGCTTATTTCGTTCAGAATAGTGACCAAGGTTACCCGTAGAATCGAAAAGAGACTTATTGAAAAAGGCAAGCTCGACAAAACTATTGTCAAGACGTTGTTTTATATCGCCCGTATCGCGCTTAAGATAGTAATCGTTGCTTGTCTTATCGGATACTTGGGTATTGACACTAGTGGACTTACCGCGCTCATTGCTTCGCTCGGTGTTGCTACAGGTCTTGCTCTTAATGGCGCGCTTAGCAACTTGGCTGGTGGCGTTATTATTCTCGTTAATAGACCGTTTAGAGTGGACGACTATATAGAGGCGTGTGGCGTTTCGGGAACGGTAGAAGATATACACATCATTACTACCAAGATTAGAACGCCGGACAATAAGGTTATCTATCTTCCTAACGGCACTCTTTCGGCAGGAACGATAATTAACTACTCCGAAAAAGATTTGCGCCGTGTTGACCTAGTTTATTCTATTGCAAAAACGGAGGATTACAAGAAGGCGGAAGACGTTATTCTTGCAGCTGCTAATGCTCACGGAAAGGTTCTCAAGGATCCTACCGCTACTGCAAGAATAGACAAGCATACCGCTAACGATATGCAAATCGTTCTTAAGGCTTGGGTAAAGAGCGAAGATTACTGGGACGTTTACTTCGACTTGCAAGAAAACGTTAAGACCGCGCTTGACGCTAACGGTATCGTAATGCCGGCAAATCAATTAGAGGTTAAGGTTAAAAACGACTAATCAAATAACATCAAACAAAAAGAGGGACAAGCTACCTATAGCTTGTTCTTTTTTTGTAGATGTAGTGGGTAAGGGATAAAAAAGCTATATAATATACATAGTAAGGAAAGGAAAAAACAGCGAGAAAAAAACAATAAAAAAATAAAAAAAATTTGAAAAAGCGCGTAAAAACAGTTGACAGGGGATATAGAGGTGTGGTAATATAACAAAGCTGTCCCGTTAGGACGGCGCGTA
>JAFVXL010000024.1 GCA_017501145.1 Clostridia bacterium
AAAACTCCGCCAATTAGTCCGCCATATATAGCAAGACCCGCAAAGCCTACGAATCGACCATCAAAAAAACCAAAAAACTCCCCTAAAGTCCACGACGCATTATTGTGCGCAATATCATTAAGAACAAAATACGTTCTCGCTCCAAAAATACCTACAGGAATACAAATTAAAGCAATATCAAAAACGATATCAGAATCATATCCCCGCTTTTTCATCATAAAAAACGCAAGAACTATACATATCGCCATGCCGCACCCTATAAGCGCGCCATACCATCCAAATGCAGAAACGAGCATACTTTTCTCCTAAGTAGTTTTTTGTATTATACTACACACACTTACAATTTGTCAATCGTTACGCGCACAAGGGCAAGTTGCTACAAAAAAGCGTTATAAATTTTGGAGAAAAATAGCAAAAAAGCAAAGAGAACGCCAAAAAAATTATAGCAAAAATCAATCTCTAAGCTTTTGTTTACGGCGCAATTGCAATAACTCCGCTTACTGCACTATACTTGTCAGAGCGGATATGCTTTGTTTGGATAAGGTTGCCGTTTTTGTCATAATACAACAAATATCCGTTGCTATGAACCTCAGGATGAGAGTAAGAAATCGCTTTTCTTTCGCCCGAAGGAGTGTCTTGGCTAAAATATTCAAAGTTTTCGTCAACGTACTCTTCATAATCAGGCGTTTTTCCCGTAAAAGTTACTTCGCTTTTTCGCTTAATAACGTATGGGAGCGCTTGTCCGTATATTTCTACTATTGCCTTTCCGCTTTGATCGTACGCCTTAATAAACACCGGAAATTCAGACGAATTTTTTATCTTTATGTCGCTCGAGCCGGAGTTTACCATAGCGTCGAAGCTTGGCAGCTCATAACTGCTTTGGAGCGAGTGCCTACTTACTGCAACTATGCTTAGGTCAGCAAGCAACGCCGCGTTATACAACGTGGTAGACGCTTGACAAACCCCACCGCCTATGCCAGGCACGTACTTGCCCCCTTTGATAATTTTAGCCTCCTCGAACCCGTTTTTCTTCGTCCTGCTACCCACCGTTTCGTTAAAGCTAAGCACTTGCTCGCTCCGCAATTCTACGCCGTTGAGCTTAGATAACGCCAAAGAAATATTGTGCTTTCTTTCTTCCGTGCTTTGCGAAAAATCGGTGCAATATCGAGACCTTAGATTGGTCAGCTTGACATTATCTTCTGCCGAAATTTGAGCGTCAATCTTCTTTATAGGAACCTTTATACGTGCGGACGAGGAAGCGCGCAAAGCAAAGTATATATCCATATACAGTCTATCCTCTTGCACCATAATGCCACTTTTCTCACGAGAAATCAAAAACATCCTTTTCTTAGATGGATCAAATCTTATTTCGCTGTTTTGCGGCTGCTTTTCGATATTGTTTATTACGTCATCCACAAACGGAACGAGAAGCGGAAAACAAGCCGAAAGCGCGGTCTTATAATCAGCTCCGCTTTTTAGCTTTCGGCTTACTATTTCCATTTTTTCACTCAATGGCGCGTTAATTGAGCGTTCAAAAACCTCCAACGCGATCAAATGATTGCTTGGCGATATGTATTCATCTATGTAAACATAAGACTCATTTTCGTAATATAATTCTATTACTGCCGCTGATTCCGCCTTGACAACAGTTACGCCGATAGATGAAATAGCCGCAATAATAAGTATAGTAAGAACTGATAATTTACGCTTAAATCCCATATGAATATAATGCGTTCTATCTAATCGTATTATACTCTTAGACGCTTAATTCGCCTTGAAATTTTTTCCTTAAGCTTTTCTTCGGTATTGAGTGATGGATCAATAACGCACTCTCTCCAAAGCGCGTAAAGCTCCTGAGATATTTGCTTACCCTTAAACCCCGCATCAGCCACAACGCTACCATCTATTGCCAAATCGGTTATCTTTATAGGCGCATTTTGCTCTACAAGCATTTTGTAGACGGTAGTAAACCTATGTGGCAAGGTTATTTCGTGCTTGCCTGTCGCTTTGCCGTCCGCCAAAATAAGATCCACAAGATCAGGTATATATTCGAAATTCTCAGCAACAAAAATCTTGAGCTTGTTTAATTTAGTTAAGCCACTCATATCGTACATATGAAGCCTTACTAATTCACTGACCGTGTTTGTTGTTTCGTTTGAATATTTAAGCCCGCTTTGTCCAAGCACCTTTTTTACCATTTTTGCACCCACTTCAGCGTGAGCGTAGGTATTGCCGTCTTTTTTTTGACAAACAGGCTTGCCTACATCGTGCAAAAGCGCGGCAAGTCTTACATTAGGCGGAGCAAACTTAACCGCCATAAGACTATGCTCTAAGCAATCGTACATATGATATTTTGGATTTTGTTCTACCCCGTCCATATCAGCAACCTCGGGTATAATGTACTCCCAAAGCTGAAGCTGCTTAAGCAACTTCACGCCGCGGTAGTGTGCGCCTTTGATTCCGTACTTAGTGTCCGCAACGAGAATTTTGTCAAGCTCTTGTCTTTTTCTTTCAGCCGAAATATCCTTGAGCCTATCTTTGCATTTGATTGCCACCTCAAAAGTTTTCTCGTCTATGCCAAAACCCGTCTCCGCCGCTATGCGAGCAAGGCGCATAAGGCGCAAGCCATCATCACTAAGCGTAAAATACGGATCTTTACTTCGCAAAACCCTGTTGCGTATATCCTCTAATCCACCATAAGGATCAATAAATTCGTTATTTTTTATATCGTAATATACAGAACCCGCCGTAAAGTCACGCCTATGAGCATCTTCTAATATACTTACGCCAAAAGTAACCTCGCTTGGTGTATGTTTACCACCTTCGCCATAGCTTTCTTGTCGTAGCGGCGTATACTCATAGCACTCTACTCCGTCTGTAATAAGCGCAGTTCCCAACCTTTTATTGACGGGAATTATCGTTGCATCAACGTTGAGCTCATGTGGCAATAAGACTCCGCAAATATCTATATCGCTTTTTGGTAGCGACAACAAGCTATTGCGTATATACCCCCCTACTACATAAATAGGACAGTCAGCCGTCATAGCTAATTTTCTTAAAAAAGGTGGTATTTCTATCATTGCGTTCATTGCCCACTCCTTAGAAATATTGTATCACAATAGACCAAATTAACGCAAGAAATATTTGATATTTTTTGTGTTTTTTGATATAATTATAGCGTAAACTGTATTTTCGGAGAAAATTATGGATTTTATCGTCAACACACTCAGCGGTCACGGACTTGCTCGTAAAAACTTAAAAAAAATCACAGCTTATTGCGATAAAAACAATATCAAATACAATGTGCATATTACAAACGCTCCTAAGCACGCAACAAAAATCGCTTCCGAGCTTGTACAAAGCGGCGCAAAAACGATAGTAGCCATAGGCGGTGACGGAACGTTCCACGAAGTTCTCAACGGTATTAACTCATTTGAAAACACCTCGCTCGGATTTATTCCAAGCGGTAGAGGAAACGACTTCGCTCGCGGTATGCATCTTCCAAAAAATCCGATCAAAGCTCTTAAAATTATTCTACGAGGGGAAACTAATTACTTAGACTACATCCAAATCGGCAACAACAGATGTCTTAATATTGCAGGCACTGGACTTGACATAGACGTACTCAAACGCGTTGCGGGTAGACGTGGCAAAATTACGTATCTTACCAGCTTACTTTATTGCGTTAACCATTTTGAGCCTTACTCTATTGATATTACTCTTGATGGCGAAACGAAGCATTACAAGTCTGTTATCGCCGGAATATGCAACGGAAATCAATTTGGCGGTGGCCTTAAGCTCTCCCCGTTGTCAAAACAAAACGACGGCTTACTTGATCTCGTCATAATCAATATGCCACCTAATGGCAACATTTGGCCTGCCCTTATCAAGTTTTTACAAGGCAAGCATATCGATCTCCCAATAACTACTCACATAAAGTGCGAACAAGTTGTTATCTCGCCCACCGACGGTAGACCCGTACAAATGGACGGTGAAATTCACGAAAATTACGTGCTTGACTGCAAGATAGTCAAAGGTGGCCTGAAAACCTTCAAAATCTAAGCACAACGTTTGCCTCAAAAGCCCTAACGAAAATAGGCGGTCTTAGTTGCGTAGAGTTTGAAAACCAAGCTAAGAGCAAGCGTTACATTTGACTAGTCAAAAGAGCCAACATAACCTAACCCCTTATAACAAGCAGAAAGAGAGAACAAGGCAGTTATTTGCCAAGCTCTCTCTTTTTTTTACTTGATACTCTCTCTAATGCAAAAGCTAACTTCATTAAAGTACCGAGCCTCACTAACCCAAAGTATAAGCCTTGTTTTAGCGCGCGCATGTTGAATCAATAACATTATAAGAACTCAAGTTGCAAGCATAAAATTATTCGTATATTCTACTGCATTTTTATAACAGATATCAGACTTTCCATCTTCTCCTTTTGCGCTTCGCTTAATTGCGGCGATACTATCTGCAAAAAATTCTCAATAGAGTTTTGGTCAAATGTGCCGTTTTCCTTAGCCTTCTTGGCCACATTGATAAGCTCAGCCAAAAGCTCGTCTTCTGTCTTGTCCTTATATTTACCTATCGCTTCCTCTACTACCTCATTGTCCGAAAAATCCTGCCTTGACGAGCATTTGAAATTTTTTAGCTGCATATTGCCCTCCACAAAAAAATAAGTTACTATATTTTTTATGCGAGAATATAATAAATAGTGAAATAACTTTAGGAGGAATTTGTATGAATATTGACGCTTTTTTGCCTTTGTTGCTAAAAGGAAACGGCAACTTTGATCTTATAAAAATTTTGTCCGCTATAAAATGCGGAGATAAAAACAAGGCCATCGAAGCAATTATCCCTTCTAACGAGCAAACCGAGCCGCTAATGAGTATCTTGAAGGCGGCAAACAAAAAGCCCCCGCTCGCCGGTCTTGGCGCTATCGAGGGCTTCGCTTCAAACGAAATTTTGGGTATGCTCGTCAAATACTACTCATACTAATTTCTACCAAAAAAGCTGATTACAAAATATTTTACGTTAAATTAAATGTTGTCCAAGCAATCAATACCCGGCAAAATCTTGCCTTCAAGATATTCAAGGCTTGCTCCGCCACCAGTAGAAATATGAGTCATCTTGTCGCCAAGTCCCATCTTTTGAACAGCAGCCGCGCTATCGCCACCGCCTACTACGGAAATACAATCGCTGTTTCCAAGAGTAGATGCTATAGCA
The DNA here is from genome assembly GCA_017501145.1 of Clostridia bacterium. Classification (GTDB taxonomy): domain Bacteria; phylum Bacillota; class Clostridia; order Christensenellales; family Pumilibacteraceae; genus CAG-552. The sequence continues at coordinate 5,221 of JAFVXL010000024.1, forward strand.
AACGTTCCTTGCGCAAAATTACGGTTCTCGAACACGCCCATAGGACCGTTCCAAACTACAGTTCCTGCACGCGCAATCTCTGCGTCAAAGAGCTTAGCCGTTTCATCACCGATATCAAGAGCCATAACCGAGTCGTCGATTTCGTCAATTTTTACTTGCTTATACTCTACGTCTGCATCAATCGGCTCAGGGAAGGACGGAGTTACTCTAACGTCAACAGGCAAAAGCATTTTGATCTTGCGTTCCTCTGCCTTTGCCATAAGCTCTCTTGCAAGCTCAAGCTTATCTTGCTCACAAAGACTTTTGCCGATATTTATGCCCTTAGCCTTAAGGAAGGTATATGCCATACCGCCACCGATAATAATGGTATCAGCCTTGTCCAAAAGATTGTTGATAACGCCGATTTTGTCAGAAACCTTTGCTCCGCCTAAAATAGCAACGAGAGGTCTACGAGGATTGTTAAGAACCTTGTCCATGCACTCAAGCTCCTTAGCGATAAGGAAGCCCGCAACGGCTGTCTTAGCAAATCCATAAGTTACTACACCTGCAGTAGATGCATGGGCTCTATGAGCCGTACCAAATGCATCGTTTACATAAACCTCACAATACGTCGAAAGAGCGCGGCAAAAATCTTCGCCGTTTTTTTCCTCTTCCTTGTGGAATCTCAAATTTTCAAGCAAAAGCACTTCGCCATCCTTAAGCTTAGCCGCCTTAGCCTGAGCGTCCTCGCCTATTACGTCGATTGCAAACTCAACGTGCATATCAAGATGCTTTGACAATCTCTCCGCAACTGCGCGAAGAGAATATTTCATATTGAATTCTCCCTTAGGTCTGCCGAGGTGCGAGCAAAGAACAACCTTTGCACCCTTGTCAATGAGATATTTGATAGTAGGTAATGCCGCAACAATACGTGTATCGTCGGTGATTTTACCATCTGCCATAGGCACGTTAAAGTCACATCTAACAAGACATTTTTTGCCCCTTACTTCAATAGACTCAATAGTTTTTTTGTACATATTTAATCCCTCACGATTTTATACTCGCCATTTTTGGCTGTCATTTCCTTATATTTTTCTTCGTAACCTTTGCGTCCCATCATAGCGAAGGTTCCTTTTTACCTTCTTCTACTCCCGGCTGATCGTACGCATTGATATTTAGCATTGCTCCCGCAAAGGCAGTTTGGTACATAAGCACCGCAACGAGTTCTCCAATAGTTTGAGGCGTTACGCTGCTAATTTCTAACGTCATATTCATCCTACCAGCCTTTTTCAAGGCATAAGCGGTAGCAAAATATTCCGCATTTACAAGCTCGTTGAGCGTGTGTCCCTTCAAAAAGTCAGCGCCACTGATGCGCTTATCATTAGGAATAACGCTAACGTTACGAAATTGACTCACTGTCAAAAAGGTAATAACCTTATCAAGCGGTCCTTCTGTATATAATTGAATTTGACTATGCTGGTCAGTAACTCCAAGCGCCTTAACGGGCGTTTGTCCCACGTTGACTGTTTCGCCGAGCAAATTATATTTTTTGCCAAGCGACTCTCCCCATAGCTGAGCATAGAAATCAGCCATAAACCTTAAGCTATCTGCATAAGGCATAATTACGCTAATATTTCTACCCTTTCTATAAGCAGACATATTAAGCGCTGCCATCATCAAAGCGGGATTCTCATCAATATGAGGCGACACGCAATATTCCTTTGCCTTTGCCGCGCCACTAATAAGCCCCTTTATATCAACGCCAACACAAGCAAGCGGCACTAATCCTACCGGTGAAAAAACCGAAAATCTACCGCCCACACCTTTTTTTATTCCAAAAATCTTAAAGCCTTCCGCTAAGGCTATATCGTATAAAGTTCCTTTGCCAATAGTAGTTACGGCCATAACGTGCTCTCGCGCCTTGTCTCCTAACCGAGCTGACAACTTTGCGTACATCATAAGAAACTGACTCAGCGTCTCACCCGTTTCGCCACTTTTTGTAATTACGATAAAGTAGCTTTTTCCTACGTCAATCACGTCAAACAGCGATTCCATACGCTCGGGATCAATATTATCCTCTACGTAAAACTTGGGAGCTTTGCGTTTTTCTTCGGGTAATTCCTTATGTCTTAGATGCATCAAAGCGTTTGATATCGCTAGTGCCCCAAGAGCAGAGCCTCCTATGCCAAGCACGACTACGCTATGCGCAGTCGTGCGGATAGGATCACAAAACGAAATAATTTCGTCCAGCTCGTTTTCGCTCACTAATTCGCTCCATTGCTGCCAGCCTTCGCCAAGCGACGAAACTACCATTTCATAAGCGAAACGAGAATATTCAACATTTTTCAAACCATTGCTGCCTATGCAGCGAGCCATCATATTACCGTAATCTAATACCAACTAAATTACCGCCTGTATCAAACCGTAATCGCCCTCGATTCTTTTGTACAGTACGTTAACGTTGCCAGTTTCCTTGTTCAAGAATACAAAGAAGCTGTGCTCTACAAGCTCAAGCTCCTCGATAGCATCCTCTACCGTCATGGGAGTAAGCTCGAAAGTTTTCGTTCTTACAACGGTGCTATGCTTTTCGGGTTGCTCATGATGCTCTACTTCAGTAAACTTTTCTCTTACTTTCTTAGTATTAGAAAGCAGCTTTGTATGGTGCTTAATAATTTGTTTTTCGAGTTTGGGAAGCGCAATATCAATGTTGTTATACATGTTGTCGCTAGTTACTTCTGCGCGCATTACCGTTCTGTCAAGCAATATAGTAAGCTCAAGCGTATAAGAATTTTCTTTAACTTGCTTGAGACATACTTTAATCTTGGTATCCTCTCCTACAAAAAACTTATCAAGTCTTTGTACCTTCTTCTCTATAAGGTCCTTAAGCTTGTCAGACGGGCTGTAGTTCTTACTTAAAAATTCAATTATCATATAGGTAACCTCCTAAATTTGTTTTTGCAAAAATCCAAATTTTTGCATTTGCCCAAGTGAACTTTTCGCATTAAAACGTTGCCCAACGTTTTTACAAAACATCCACTCTGTTCTTACGTATTTATTATAACACATTATTTGAGTTTTGTAAATACCTATTTTACAGTTTTTAGAAAATATTTGTGCGTAAAATCACTTCTGCTCCATCAAAGTCCGCCGTTACAGCATCTCCGTCCATAATTTTTCCATCAAGAATATATTCAGCTATCGCATCTTCGATATTTTGCTCAATTACTCTGCGTAACGGTCTTGCGCCATATTCCATATCGTATCCCTTGTCTATAACGAAATTCATCATAGCGTCAGTTACGTTAAGCTTGATGTTGCGCTCCGAAAGCTTCTTTTGGACCTTCTTGATCATAAGCGATGCAATTTTGCTTATATCGTCGCGGTTAAGGTGACTAAACGTGCAAATGCAATCTATACGATTGAGAAATTCGGGCTTAAAATGTCTTTTTAGCGCGGAATTTATCACGTCCTCAGTCTTGCGCATATCATCCACTGCTCCTGCTCCAAAGCCAAGCGAACGAGCTGACTTAAGCTCTGACACGCCCACGTTGGACGTCATGATTACTATTGTGTTCTTAAAGCTGACCAATCGTCCCTGCGAATCGGTAAGTCTTCCGTCATCCATAAGCTGGAGCAAAATGTTATAAACGTCAGGATGTGCCTTTTCTATTTCGTCAAAAAGCACTACGCTGTACGGCTTACGGCGAACCTGCTCGGTAAGCTGTCCACCGTCGTCAAAGCCTACGTATCCAGGAGGCGAGCCAATAAGCTTGCTTACGCTATGCGACTCCATAAATTCGGACATATCCAGCCTAATAACAGCATTTTCGTCATCAAACATTACTTCACTAAGCGCCTTGGTAAGCTCAGTTTTTCCCACGCCCGTCGGTCCCATAAACAAGAACGTTCCTATCGGACGGTTGGGATCTTTCAGTCCTGCTCTCGCTCTACGAATAGCCTTTGCGACGCTTACGACAGCCTTTTCCTGACCAATAACTCTGTTGTGCAGTATTTCTTCAAGATTTTTGAGTCGTTGAACTTCGGTTTCACTTAGCTTGCTTACGGGGATTTTTGTCCACTTAGCAACGATTTCGGCAATATTGTCAGCAGTAATAACCCCGCCTCCGCGCTCGTTATGCTTACTCCAATCAAGCTTTGCTCTTTCTATTTCTTTCGCCAACTCGTCACGCTCGTTCCTAAGTTTCATCGCCTTGACATAATCTTCACTTTGGGCTGCGAGCGTCTTTTGCTTGTCGAGCTCAGCCAAGCGCTCTTCCATGCTCTTGACTCCGTCAGGTACTGTGTTACCGCTTACCTTAGCCTTGCTCATAGCTTCATCTATAAGGTCTATAGCCTTGTCAGGCAAAAACCTATCCATTATATATCTATCCGAAAGCTTTGCCGCCGCATCGATTGCCTCGTCCGAAAGTCTAACCTTATGAAAAGCCTCATAATTTTCTCTAAGTCCTTTGAGAATTTCTATAGTGTCTTCAACTGATGGCGGAGCAACAATTATCGGTTGAAATCTACGCTCCAAAGCCTTGTCTACCTCAATATATTTACGGTATTCGTCGGTAGTGGTCGCTCCTATCGTCTGAAGCTCGCCACGCGCAAGATACGGCTTGAGAATATCGGACGGTGAAACCTCTCCGTCCTTGCCTCCCGCCTGAGCGAGTGTATGCAGCTCATCAATAAATACAATAATATTGTTATGCTGCTTGATAGCATTAATTGCATCCTTGAGCTTTTCTTCCATCGCACCCCTATACTTGGTACCTGCAATAATACTACCTATATCAAGGCTGAAAACAATTTTGTTCTTCAAAAGCTCAGGCACGTTTCCTTCTACGATTTCCTTAGCAAGTCCTTCTACAACTGCACTTTTTCCTACTCCCGGCTCTCCTATAAGAACGGGATTGTTCTTCGTCTTTCTACAAAGAATTTGAATTATGCGCTCAATCTCTTCCTTTCTGCCTATGATAGGATCAATTTTGTGCTGACGAGCCTTTTGCGTAACGTCTATGCCCAAATCTCGCAACTGCTCAGGCAAAGCGCTTTGATCTTCTTGAGGGATAGCACCGCGCTCAGCATTGTGCAAGGCGTTAGTTAAAGCAACTATATCTACCTTAAACATACTTTCGAGTATTCCGTAAGCAAGACTGCTCGTGTCTGCAAGCATACAAAGCAATACGTTTGCACTGTTGGCATGAGGTACACCCATCTCTATTCCGCGCTTGTAGGCTTGAGCTATGGTCGCATTGACACGCATAGTAAGCTCGGGCTCGCCCATAATAACGACGTGCTCTTCCTCACGAAAAACCTCTTCTATAAGCTGTGCTCTAACTCCAAACTCAGCAAGAAGCTTAGCAACCTTACTTTGTTCATTTTTTGCAAGGCCGTACAAAATATGCTCCGTTCCTACCTCGGGATTAGAATATTTTATTGCAATTTTTTTCGCTAATATTATAGCATTCTTCAAATTTTCAGTTATTTGAACCTTCATTTTAGCCTCCTATTCTGCAAACAATTTGCTGTATTTTCGCGCAAATGCTTGCTCTTACCTTGTCACGCTCTCCTACGTCCAATCGTCTTCCCTGTCCAAGACATAAGCTCGCAGGCTGAACGTCCGTAATAATTTTTTCCAAAGCTGCATGGTCAGAACAGCTCAATATGTTATAATATACCCCAAGTTTGACGAAAGCAATCAACTCCATAAATTCACTCTTGCTCATAGTATAGCAGTTGCAAATTATACCGTAAGAACGCAAAATTTTATCTCTAAGTCCTTCAGGGTCAACCTGCATCAGTGCTTCGCGGGCTTTTAGCTCAGATTCTACCATGTGAGTAGCTACGTTTTCTACCGACGCAACAATATCGTTTTCGGAAATTCCCAACGTCTTTTGGTTTGATATTTGATAAACATATCCCTCCGCCTTACTACCTTCTCCGTACACTCCGCGCACAGCCATATTAAGTCTTGTTATTCCCCCTATGCATCTTCCTATAGAGTCTGTCAATGCAAGCGCAGGCAAAAACATCATAACGGAAGCGCGCATACCCGTTCCTATATTAGTCAAACACGAAGTAAGATATCCAAAGCTTGGATTAAACGCAAATTTGAATTCCTTTCCTATTGCCCTGTCTATCTCTCGTAACTCAGCATACGCTTCTCGAAGATGTAGCCCGGGTAAAATACACTGCTCTCTAATATGGTCCTCTTCGCCAACCATAACGCTGACCTTGTTGTCATCTCTTATAATGGCACTACCCTGACAATCAATAAGCTCCTTGCTGATAAGGTGACGTTCAACTAATCTCGTTTGCTCAAGTCCTGTGAGCGAATTGATGCTGTGCATCATATACGAGCCTTGCTCTCTTAGCGCGTTAAGAGCTCTTGTGGCAATGGACGCAGAATTTATTCCCTTGAAAGGCACTCCATCTACGTTACGCGCAAGCCGAACTCTTGATGACAAAATTATATTCTCGTTCATCTTGCACCTCCCTTGCTCTGTCTGATTCTTTCTTGCAACTTGAGCGCAAGCTCATAATTTTCTTCCGCTACAGCCTTTTTGAGCTGAGCTTCAAGCTCCGCAACCTCGTCAACCGACTCGCTATTAGGTCCTGAGCCTATATGCATAGCCGCCGACTGAATATTACGAAGTATGGGCTTAAGATGCTCGCTTAGCTCGGTATAGCAATTTTGACATCCTACAAAGCACGTGTCCGAAATTTCTCTAAGCGTAGTTCCGCATTTTGAGCATTTAATACCGCCTCCGTGAACATTAAGTCCCGAAAACAATCCTACGTCACCAAACGACGAAAACATTTCGAGCTGAGCTTGCTTAAAACAGTCTGGACAAACGTAAATTCTCGTCTTTAACCCATTGATGGTTTTTTCCATATATCCCGTTGCTTCACGTTGTTTACATCTTTGACAAATCATAATTATACCTCACGTTTTGACAGCTCTTTTGCTAAGCTTTTTATCAAGGACGCTCTTAGCGCATCCTTGTTGATTCCCGGAGCTACGAGCGCCTTGTCGCTAAGCATTGCCACCATAAGCCCTCCTTCCTTGTTTGACAAATATCCCTCGCTTATCAATCTTTCCATAATCTGAACTGCTCTATTCATGCTTACGCCTTCGCTTATGTTGATTTTTTGCAAATCGTCGAGCAATTCGCTTTTGTCCGTAATTCTCAATAACGTTACGTATCCACCGCCTCCGCGACGAGATTCTATGATATATCCCCTGTCTAACGTAAATCGTGTAGTAAGAACGTAATTTATTTGACTTGGCGCGCAGTCAAAATAGTCAGCAAGCTCGTTTCGACTTATGTTTATCTTGTCGCTTTGTCCAAGCGATGACAACAAAAACTTTTCTATTACGTCGCTGATGTTTGCCATATTACCCTCCTTTTGAAAATTTGACTTTCTTTGACCTTTGATTTTATTATACTCCTTTTTGGTTTCTTGTCAAGCGTTTTAGCTAATATTTGTAAATTTTTTACAAAAAAAACAGCCAATGAAATGCACCCCAAAAGTTAGACACTTTAAGGAGGTGCATTTTTTATAGCAAAAAACGGAAAGAAACGTGGAAGACCACCTAAGTTAGATAAAAAGGTGGAAGAAGATTTAATAGCAGAAAACCAACGACTTAGGATGGAGATAGAAGTCTTAAAAAAACTGAGTGCCTTAGTTCTTGCAAACGAGCGAGAGAACGGGAAAAGGCGAAAGTAATCGCTGAACTAAGGCATAAGTATCCGCTTAAAGATTTAATAAGCTTTTTAGGTATAACACGTAGTACATATTACTACTATC